>NZ_JAGYFZ010000089.1:0-26177 GCF_019946675.1 Pseudomonas sp. BF-B-15 | reverse complement strand
GACCTGTAGGAGCCGGCTTGCCGGCGATAGCGGCATGCCTGTCGACATTGATGCTGGGTGTGCCGACGCTATCGCCGGCAAGCCGGCTCCTACAGGGTTCTGCGGTGTTTTTGAGAATTGCTTACAGGAGAAAATTCATGCGTTTGGTTCAATTCGAATTGTTTAACGGCGAGCGCCGGGTTGGCGTGGTCGAGGGCGGTCTGGTCCGTGAGGTGCAGGACGCGCGCACGGTTCGTGATCTGGCGTTGGCGGCGATCGAGGCGGGCGTCAGCCTTGAGCAGCAGGTGAACGCACTGGGCCTGGGCATCAGCCACGACTATGCGGAACTGCTGGCGAAACTGCGCATCCTGCCGCCGCTGGACCATCCGGACCCGGCACACATGCTCGTCAGCGGCACCGGCCTCACCCATCTGGGCAGTGCTTCGGCGCGGGACAAGATGCATCAGCAGGCCGGCGACGAAGCAACGATGACCGACACCCTGCGCATCTTCAAGTGGGGCGTGGAGGGCGGCAAACCGGCAGCGGGGCAGGCCGGTGTGCAACCGGAATGGTTCTACAAAGGTGACGGCAGCATCGTCGTGCGTCCGGGTAAACCGTTCCCGCTGCCGCCGTTTGCCGAAGACGCCGGAGAAGAACCCGAGCTCAGCGGTCTTTACGTCATTGGCCACGACGGCAAGCCGTATCGCCTCGGTTATGCGGTGGGCAACGAGTTTTCCGATCACGTCATGGAGCGCAAGAACTACCTCTATCTGGCGCATTCCAAACTGCGCAGTTGCAGTTACGGGCCGGAGCTTCGGGTCGGTGAGCTGCCGGAGCATCTGGCGGGCACGAGCCGCATTTTGCGCGACGGCGAAGTGCTGTGGCAGAACGAGTTTCTCACCGGCGAGGCCAACATGTGCCACAGCCTGGAAAACCTCGAATACCACCATTTCAAATACAGCCAGTTCCTGCGTCCGGGGGACGTGCACATTCACTTCTTCGGCACCGCGACCCTGTCCTTTGCCGACGGCATTCGCACCCGGCCGGGGGATGTGTTCGAGATCAGTCAGGCCGAGTTCGGTGCGCCGTTGATCAACGGCATTGCACCGGTTGAAGCGGCCTTCGAGCCCGGCACCATCGGCATTCTTTAAGGAGCAACCCATGATTCTTGGTCACAACTATATTGGCGGCCAGCGCAGTGCCTGCGGCAGCGTCAAACTCCAGAGCGTCGACGCCAGCACCGGCGAGGCGTTGCCTCACGATTTCTATCAGGCCACGCCGGAAGAAGTCGATGCCGCCGCCAAGGCTGCCGCTGCCGCGTACCCCGCTTATCGCAGCCTGAGCGCCGAGCGCCGCGCGCAATTCCTCGATGCCATTGCCGATGAGCTGGACGCGTTGGGCGATGAATTTGTCGCCGTGGTCTGCCGCGAAACCGCGCTGCCTGCCGCCCGCATTCAAGGCGAGCGCGGTCGCACCAGCGGCCAGATGCGCCTGTTCGCCAAAGTGCTGCGGCGCGGTGATTTCTATGGCGCCCGGATTGATCTGGCGCTGCCGGAGCGCAAGCCGTTACCGCGTCCCGACCTGCGTCAGTACCGCATCGGCCTCGGTCCGGTTGCGGTGTTTGGCGCCAGCAATTTCCCGTTGGCGTTTTCCACCGCCGGCGGCGACACCGCTTCCGCCCTGGCCGCCGGTTGCCCGGTGGTGTTCAAGGCGCACAGCGGTCACATGGCCACGGCCGAGCAGGTCGCTGATGCAATCCTGCGCGCTGCGGAAAAAACCGGCATGCCGGTCGGTGTGTTCAACATGATCTACGGCGGCGGGGTCGGCGAAGCGCTGGTCAAGCACCCGGCGATTCAGGCAGTCGGTTTCACCGGTTCGCTCAAGGGCGGGCGGGCGTTGTGCGACATGGCCGCTGCGCGTGCGCAACCGATCCCGGTGTTTGCCGAGATGTCGAGCATCAACCCGGTGATCGTCTTGCCCCAGGCCCTGGCCGTTCGTGCTGAAAGCGTGGCCCGTGACCTGACCGCTTCGGTGGTGCAAGGCTGTGGCCAGTTCTGCACCAACCCCGGTCTGGTGATCGGCATTCGCTCGGCGCAGTTCAGTGCGTTTGTGCAGCAGGTGGCGGGGTTGATCAACGATCAGCCTGCGCAAACCATGCTCAATGCCGGGACGTTGAGCAGTTATGGCCAAGGCCTGCAAAAACTCCTCGCGCATCCGGGTGTGACGCACCTGGCGGGTAATCCGCAGCAAGGCAATCAGGCGCAGCCGCAGCTGTTCAAGGCCGATGTCAGTCTGTTGCTCGACGGCGATGAAGTGCTACAGGAAGAGGTCTTCGGCCCGACCACGGTGTTTGTCGAGGTGACGGATCAGGCGCAACTCAGCGCTGCTTTAAATGGCCTGCACGGACAACTCACGGCAACGATCATTGGCGAATCGGCAGACTTCGAGCAGTTCGGCGAGTTGACGGCGTTGCTGGAACAGAAGGTCGGACGAATCCTGCTCAACGGCTATCCGACCGGTGTGGAGGTCTGCGATTCGATGGTCCATGGCGGGCCGTACCCGGCGACGTCCGATGCGCGTGGCACCTCGGTGGGCACGCTGGCGATTGACCGCTTCCTGCGGCCGGTGTGCTTCCAGAACTACCCCGACAAGCTGCTGCCGGATGCGTTGAAGAACGGCAACCCGCTGCGTATTCAGCGGCTGGTGGATGGACAGCCTTCGCGTGATGCCCTCTAACGGCTGAACATAAATCCCTGTGGGAGCGAGCCTGCTCGCGATTGCGGACTGTCAGGCACATTGATGTTGAATGTGCCGCCGCTATCGCGAGCAGGCTCGCTCCCACATTTGTTCTGTGTGGTGTGGGGGTTTTGTGGTCGGCTCTGAGCCGCTCCCACATTGCGCTATCATTGCGTCTTTCCCCTTCAAAGATTGACTGCCATGACTGCCCCAACCGACACCTTGCTCAACGCCCTCGAACACTGCGGAATGGTGGAAATCGACGGCTTGCATGCCTTCGAATTCGCCCTTGATGTCGACGACAATCTGCACATCGAATGCATGGATGGTCGAGCGGCCAAACATTGGGAGTTCACCCCAGCGCAAATCGAGGCGGCGACCTTCGATACCACATTGCAGAGCTGGCTGATCAAGGACGACGGCGGCGAACACCGCCTGGTCTGCCTCGGCGACGTCATCAGCGGCGACAACGAAGACGACGAACAAGAGGATGCGTAACCTCTGGCCGTTGTTGATCGCCGGCAGCATCGGCGCAATGGGTGTTCACGCCGCATCCGCCGACGACTATCAATTGCTCGTGGGTTCCTACACCGCAGGGCAAAGCCAGGGCATTTATCGCCTGAATT
This sequence comes from Pseudomonas sp. BF-B-15, assembly GCF_019946675.1. Taxonomy (NCBI): domain Bacteria; kingdom Pseudomonadati; phylum Pseudomonadota; class Gammaproteobacteria; order Pseudomonadales; family Pseudomonadaceae; genus Pseudomonas; species Pseudomonas sp. BF-B-15. The sequence continues at coordinate 22,836 of NZ_JAGYFZ010000089.1, read as the reverse complement.
TCGACAGCGCCACCGGGCAGCTCGACGCCAAGCCGTTGCAAGTGGTCAACAGCGAAAACCCGTCCTGGTTGACCCTGTCCAACGATCAACGTCACCTGTTCGTGGTCAACGAAAACGGCCCGGGGCAACAAGACCCGGTCGGGCGCGTCAGCAGTTATGCGATCGACGCCAAAACCCATGCGCTGCGCTTGATCAATCAGGTCCAGAGCCTGGGCAACGAGCCGACCCATTCGAGCCTCAGTGGCGATGCCAGCCACCTGTTCGTCAGCAATTATTCAGTGGCTGAAGACCCGGGCGGCACGCTGGCGGTGTTGCCGGTGGGCGCCGATGGCACGCTCAAAACCGTGGTGCAAATGAGCAGTCATCCGTCCAGCCGGGTCAACCCCGAGCGGCAGATGTCGGCGCATGTGCATTCGACGGTGTCCTCGCCGGATGGCAAGTTTGTGTTCTCCAATGATTTGGGCGCGGACAAGATCTTTGTCTATCGCTTCGATCCGAAGGCCAACCCGGACTTGCCGTTGATCGCGGCCACACCCGCGTCGGTCCAGTTGCCGCCCGGCAGCGGACCACGGCATTTGCTGTTCAGCGCAGATGGCAAACACGCGTGGCTGACCATGGAAATGAGTGCGCAGGTCGCGGTGTTCGATTACCGCGACGGCACGCTTGAGCAAACGCAAATGGTCGATCTGGCGGCCGGGCAACCGACGTCGGACAAAGCCGCCGCAGCGTTGCATGCATCAAAGGATGGCAAGTTCCTCTACGTCAGCAACCGTGGCACTGCCAATCAGTTGCTGGTGTTTGCCATTGACCCGGCGACCGGCCACCTCAAAGAGCTGCAACGCCGTTCGGTGGAAGGGGATCACCCGCGCGAGTTCAGCCTCGATCCGAGTGGCAGGTTTGTGCTGATCGCCAATCAGAAGAGCAACCAGATTGTCGTCGTCGAACGCGATGCCAAGAGCGGCCTGCTGGGTAAAACCGTGCAGAAACTGCCGATGGATGCCCCGAGCGATCTGAAGTTCCTGGTGCGTCAATAGGCCGCAGGCCCCGGTTGATGGGGCCTGCATCCTTCTATTAATGACGCTGATATCTGCTACTGCTACAAAAGATTTCAAGGCGTCAGCCTCGGCAGTTAAGTTTGCTTCACGGCCCCACCGGGCAAGCAAGCCAACTGAATCCGAGGAATACCGCCATGAACTTCAATCTCTTCTCTGTCATCGCCGCATCCGCCATCTCTGCCACCGTTGCTCTGCCAGCCAGCGCCAACGTTGAAATCAGCGACAAAAAATCCCACGCCCAGAGCTACACCCAGAAATACCTGCAACAGAGCGCCAACTTCTACGCAGCCCTGGATCACAAAACCCAAGCCTGAAAGCCAAGCCCTGCACCCTTTATGCAGGAGCGAAGTCACTTGCGCGGATCAAGCTGAAAAGCTTCGAGAAAGCTTGAGTGATGTCGCTCCTGCATAACGCGTTTACGACAGCATCATATTGCTATTAATGCTGCGCTTGATATCACATGGCCATGAGTTTAAATTTGACGCTGATTTATTGACTCCTTCTACTATAAAAAGGATCGACAGCATGGCGATGCGTCTGGCCGTGGTACTTCTATTCCTCTATTCAACCCCCATTTTATCTGCCGCAACGCCCGTTCCAGGCGAGCCTGACGCTGCCCGAGAGCGCATGATGAGTTTTATCGAAGGCTGAAATAGACTGGCTTAATGATCAACGAAGCTGATGGTGACTATGGATAACCCTGAGTGGTTATCACAGCTTTTTTGATCGATTCTGTGGGCACTGAAACATGCCCACGGAGAACACCATGGCCAGCGCAATCCTCACTTCTGCCAAACACGGCGCCTACCTGGCCATCGGTCTTTACGTGGCGCTGGTGTTGGTTGTCAGCATTACCGCGCAATTGCAACACGAAATCGACGCACCGATTCAGGTCGCTTATCCCGCCATTCAGTTCGAGCACCGCGCACAAAACGCCGTGATCGATCACGCAGACGTGGCGGGAGTGACAGGGGCATGAAAGGGGGCAAACTCTGGGTCATCGCCTTCCTGGCGTTCATGACCAATGGCTCATCACTGTTGGGCATCGGACAAGCCTCGGCAGGTTCCGTGGCTCGCGCTATCGAAGCCAATCATAACCTCGCTCGCAGCATCGAAACCGAAAAGGCCATGGGCCTGCTGGCCGGTAATCCACCGATCAAACGCCAAGGCGATTTCTTCGGACCGTTCCAGGTCGATTGCTCGGTGCTGCAGATGTGTGAAGTATTCGCCTGATACGCCACCACCCCCTGTAGGAGCGAGGCTTGCCCGCGAAGCTTTTGGCGGTCTTGATGACCCCTTCGCGGGCAAGCCTCGCTCCTACACGGGGGGCGGTTATTTCTTCATGATTGATGTGAACAGGTCCGATTCCAGGAATCGCTGCAACCACGCCTGCAACCGCACGTAAGGCGTCTGCCCGAACCACTCGCGATCGACATGGGCGAACTGCCGAACGAACGGCATCAACGCCACATCCGCCAGGCTCGGATGCGCCGCCAGCAAGTAATCGCGACCCTCCAGCAACGCCTCCAGCCTGCGCAAGAACACCTCACCCTCGCTGCGATAAAACGCCATTGGCTGCTCGGGATAACGCTCGGCGTACTTGTAGCGATTCAGGTGCACCTTGAACACCTGATCGTTCTCTTCGATCAGCGCCGCGATCTGCGCTTGCCCCACAGGATCATCCTTGAGCAACCAATCCTGCGGATCGTTCTGTTCCAATGCCCAGTGCATGATCGCCAGGCTCTCATCGATCACTTGGTCGTCGACGCTCAACACCGGCACCGTGCCTTTGCTCGACAGCGCCAGCATCTCGGCAGGCTTGGCCTTCAGGCTGACCTCGACGATGTTCACGGCAACGTCCGAGTAACGCAGGGCCATCCGCGCCCGCATGGCGTACGGGCAGCGGCGGAAGGAGTACAGCGTGGTCATTTCACCTCCAGGGTACTCAGGCCGTTGCCCTGGCGATGGACCTGGATCTGCACCGGGATCCGTTCGTGCATTTCCTGGACGTGGGAAATCACCGCGACCTTGCGGCCCTGAGCCTGCAAGCCATCGAGGGCGTCCATCGCCAGTTGCAGGGATTCCGGATCGAGGCTGCCGAAGCCTTCGTCGATGAACAGCGATTCAATTTTCAGCGTGCTCGACGCCATCGAAGCCAGACCCAATGCCAGGGCCAACGACACCAGGAACGTCTCGCCACCCGACAGCGAATGCACCGAGCGCAGCTCGTCGCCCATCTCGGTGTCCATCACCAGCAAGCCCAGCATGCTGCCGCCGCGTTTGAGGCGATAGCGCCGCACCAGTTGCCGCAACTGCACGTTGGCGTGATGCACCAGCAGATCGAGGTTGTAGGCCTGGGCGATCTTGCGGAAGGTGTCGCCGGTCGCGGAGCCGATCAAGGCATTCAAGCGCGCCCAGCGCTGATACTCGCTGTAAGCGTCGGCGATTTGTTGCGCTAGGGCCTGATTGGCGTTCTGCCGGCGCTGGTCCTCGGCCTGTTCGGCGCGCAGTTCGGCGCAACGGTGCTCGCTGGCGGCAAACTGGTTTTGCAGCTCGGACAGGGCGGTGTCCAGTTGCGCGGCATCGAGATTACCGTTGTGCTGCGCCTGATGACTGGCCAGACGCTTATCGCGTTCCTGCAACAACACCTTGGCTTGTTCGATGGCTTTTTCGTTGTGCTGCAACCGTTGGCGCAACTCGCTGACCTGCTGGTCGTCGACGCTCAGCAACTGCTCAAGGCCACCGTCATCCAGTTCCGGATGCAAGGCGCGCCAGTCGGCAATCTTCAGGCCCAGTTCACGATCTTCGCTTTCAAGGGCGAGCAGGCGGTCTTGCTGCGCTTTCAGTTCCGCTGCCAGTTGCACCAGGTGCGTGCGCACCGATTGCAGTTCCTGACTGACGGTCGCCTGGGCATTGCGCGCCTGTTCGACGGCTTGATCCAGTTGCTGTTGCCAGTGTTCGGCGCTGCTGTGGGAACCGAGCAGTTGCGTCAGTTGCTGCTGGCAAGCCTGTTGCTGCTCGGTGAGCGTGGTGAACTGGCGCTGAGCGGTTTCCAGCTGCTGGACGCGGGTCAGTTGACGATCCTGTTCCTTCTCCAGCGTCTGCTGGCGTTGTAGCTGTTCGCTCAGTTCATCGCGTTGCTGGTCGAGTTGCTCCAGGCGCTGGGCGATCTGCCGGTCGAGCTGCATGAAGGTAGCAGCCGGTTCGTTGCGCAAGGCGTCCAGTGTGTCGGCCGGGAGCAGGGTGCTGAAGGCGATCAGCTCTTCGTCCAGGCGCTGACGGTCATTGCTCAACTCGCGTTGCTGGTTGGCCAGGTGCTGGGTCGCCTGCAGACTCGCGGTTTCGGCGTTGCGCAGTTGCTGTTGCAGGCGCGTGGCGTCCTGCTGCAGGGTGAGCAGGGCGGTCTGGCGCTGTTCGTCTTGCGTGATGCTTTGGTTCAACTGGCTGTTTTGCTGGTTCAACCAGGCATCGCGTTTGGCGCTGTCCTGGGTGAAAAGCTGCGCGGATAACGGGTGCGCATCGAGGCTCGGGGCCAGGCTTTGTTGCTGAGCGAGCAGTTGTTCCTGCTGTTGCAGCAACTCCTTCTGTTGCGCAATCACGCCGCCGACTTCGGTACGCAGGTCGGTGAGTTTTTCCTTGAGCGAATCCACCGCTTTTTGCGCGTTGGCCTGTTCGTTTTCATCATGGCGGCCGAGGCTTTGCAGCAGCGCTTCGGGCTGATGATAAGGATGGTCCGGGCTGCCGCAGACCGGGCAGGGCTGATCGTCCTGCAATTGCTCGCGCAGCTCTTCGACACTGGCGCTGCGTGCCAGACGCTGACGTTCCAGCAGTTCGCGGGTCACCGTCAGGGTCTGTTCGGCCACGGTCAATTCGTTTTTGGTTTTCACCCCGTCCTGGGTCAGGCGGTCGCGCTCCTGCTGGGCAACGGTTTGACGTTGCTGCAATTCGGCGATGCGCTTGTCCAGTTCCTGCTGGCCAGTCCACAGCCGCGTCAGCTCTTCAATGGCGCGCAGTTGCTTGCGGTTGTCCTGCAACAGAGTGCCCAGCAGCTGGATCTGTTCGGCCACCGCATCAGGCTCGGCGCCGGCCTCTTTGTAGAGCACTTCCAGATTCTGTTTTTGCGCCGCCAATTCCTCGGCGGCATGGGTGGCGTTCTGCTCCAGAGAGGCCAGTTCTGCCTGCCCCTTGTTCAATCGATTGCCGATCAGCATCAATTGTTGCAAGCGGTCGCGGTAGGCGTTCCAGGCATCGCTGAGTGGCGCCAGATGGGTGCTTTGCTCAAGCTCGGCGGCAATCCGTTGCAGGCGCTCGGCAACCCGGTTCTGCTGCTCAAGCAAACCTTGAATCGTCTGTTGGCCTTCGGAGCAGGCCCGTTCTGCTTGCTGCTTGAGGTCGGCGCTGAGGCCGGTGTCCTTGATCAGGCGGGCGAGGGTGCTTTGCGCCTCAAAGGCCTGGCGCAGCAGTGGCGCGCTTGAGGTGTGTTGGCTTTGTGCCTCGATCAGCGCGGTTTGCGCTGCGCTGAGACTGTGTTCGAGTTGCGTCTGACGGGTTTGCAGATCCTGTTCTTGCCCGGTGTGCTGCTGGATCTGCGCGGCCAGCGGCGTGAGCTGGGCGGTCAGTTCGGTCTTGCGGGCGAACTGGTGCCGTTGTGGTGCCAGTTGTTCCAGTCGAGTCAGCTTCAAGCGTTCGCTGGCCAGGTTTTCCCAGTCCTGCCGGGCGCTGGTCAGTTGCTCGGTGGCGCTGAGCTGCTCGTCCTGCAATTGGCGCAGCTCTTTCAGCCAGGTGTGTTGCAACTCCAACTGTTTGAGTTGCGCCTGTTGAGTCTTCAATTGCTGCTGTGCTTCGTTGAAGCGTTCATCCAGTTCTGCGCGGGCTTCGGTCGACAGCGGCGTGACGCCGGTGGCCTGATCCTGCAACAGCTTGTGCACTTCACGGGCCTCTTTGGCCTTGTCGAAGGCGCGACGGCCGAGACGCGTGTAGAGCGCGGTGTCGGTGAGTTTTTCCAGCAGTTCGCTGCGTTCGTTGTCGTTGGCCTTGAGGAACGCACTGAATTCGCTCTGGGCCAGCAACACGGCACGGGTGAATTGTTCGAAGTTCAGCCCCAAGACAGCTTCGAGCTGGACCTTGAATTCAACTTTCTGACTGGCCAGCAGTTGATCCAGATCGATGTCGCGCAAGCTCTGACGGCTGTGTTGCAGCTTGCCGCCGGCCTTTTCCCGGGCGCGATTGGCTTCCCAGCGTGCGCGGTAGCGACGGCCATCGATGCCGACGAAATCCACTTCGGCATAGCCTTCGCCCGTACCGCGACGCAGCAACGTGCGCGGGTCGCCGGTGCTGATTTCGCCGTCGGCGTCCGGCGCTTTGGCCGACACTTGCGCGTTGCTCAGCCGAGGCACCGCACCGAACAGCGCCAGGCACAAGGCATCGAGCAAGGTACTTTTACCGGCACCGGTCGGCCCGGTGATGGCGAACAAACCGGCACTGGCCAACGGTTCGGCGGTGAAATCGATTTCAAATGGCCCGGCCAGGGAGGCGAGGTTTTTCAGGCGGATCGCGAGAATTTTCATGGCTGCTCGCTCTCCATCTGCACGTCTTGCAACAGCTCGGCGAAGTCCTTCAGCGTTTGCTCATCGACCTCGCTGCCGTAGTTGTCCTGCCAGGCGCGGCTGAACAATTCCTGGGGCGTGAGCTGGTCCAGTTCAACCAGGGTCGCACCGTCATCGAGGCCATCACGGCTGCCGTTGCCGGCGTATTCAGCGGCGATGCGCACCAGGCGCACGGCTTTGCCTTGCAGGGCGGTTTCGACCTGATGGCGCAAGTCGGGTTGTGGCTCGTCGAGGCGCACCCGCACTTCCAGCCACGGCTGTCGTTGAACGTCGGCGAGCAAGTCGATGTTCGGCAGGTCGGCCAGTTGCAGCAGGATGTCGGCCAGAGGCGCCGGGCCGATACGTTGCAGGTTGACGGCGCGGGGAATCAGTTTCGGTTCGACGCTGATCAGGGTTTCGCCGTCGAGCCGGACGTCGAGAATCTGATGCTGATAACCGATTTCGGAGAACGACAATGGAATCGGCGAGCCGCTGTAGCGAATGCGTTCTTCACCGTTGACCTTCTGTGGTTTGTGCAAGTGGCCAAGGGCAACGTAGCTGATGCTCGGGCCGAAGAGGCTGGCGGGCAGCGCTTCGGCGTTGCCGATGATCAGGCTGCGCTCGGAATCTTCGGACACCGAACCGCCGGCCATGTGCGCATGACTGATGGCAATCAGCGCCTGACCTTTCTTGCGCTTGGCGTTGGCGGCTTCGATCAGCCATTCGTGAACCTGGCCAATCCCGCGCAGGTAGTTGTCGCCCAGGTGCGCGCCGGTCACTTCGGCAGGTCGCAAAAATGGCAACGCCAGGCACCAGGCGACGGTTTTGCCCTTGGCGTCCGGCAGTGGCAGCAGCAGGCGCTCGGCGTCGAGCTGGCCGTCATCCAGCCACAACACACGACCCAGCGCATGCGTGCGCAAACGGCGCATCAACGGTGCAGGCAATTCGATGCGCGAGCCGGAGTCATGATTGCCGGCGATCATCACGATGGTCAGCTTCGGCTGCTGTTCGTGGGCGCTGACAATGAAATCGTAGAGGCGTTCCTGGGCTTTGACCGGTGGATTGACCGTGTCGAAGATATCGCCGGCGATCAACAGCACATCGGGCTGGTCCAGTTTCAGTTGATGCAGCAACCAATCGAGGAAACAGCCGTGCTCGAAATCGCGTTCCTGGCCGTGCAGGTTCTGCCCAAGGTGCCAGTCGGAGGTGTGAAACAGACGCAAGGCGAGCTCCGTAGGAAATAAGGTGATGGCCGCGAGGAAATTGACAGCGGCGAAAGGGGAGAGAGTTTACGGGTAAAGCGACACCAAACCTACTGCAGGAGCTGGCCACCACAACCTCAAGGGCCTCTTCGCCGGCAAGCCTGGCTCCTACAGGGATTCGCGCCGCCCCCGGCCTTGTAGGAGCGAGGCTTGCCCGCGAAGGCGGCCTTGAGCGCGACGCGGAACTCGGGATCGCTTCGCCGGCAAGCCGGCTCCTACAGGATTGGGGTTACTTCGGGTAGAGCGGTGGCAGGCCGCTGTCGCCGACCGGGTCTTGAACCCGCTCGGCAATCGGGATTGCCTTGATCGCGCGCCACAGCTCTTCACCTTGCCAATGCTGGCCGGTTTCGCTGTACAGCGCCCCGTTCAAACCATCCAGCGCGTCCGACAACGGCACGAACCGCGCCGCCATGTCGGCCAGGGTTTCCGGTTGTTGCCGGGCCCAGGCGTCGAGGGCCTGGCGGGTGGCGTGGGAGTCGTTGGCCTGACAGGCGCGCTTGAGGTCGTCGAGCACGGTACGCGGGCTCGGGCCGGTCTGGGCCGCGCGCAGGATCGCCGGTTGCCAGCGGGCACGCCACCAGAGGCCGAAGCCCAGCAGGGTGGTGCAGGCGAGAATGATGGTGCTGAGCTTCCACCACCAGAGCGCTTCATTGTCGGCAGGGGAAATGACCAGCGGTGTACCGGCCGGGGTATCAACCATCAAGCCCGGGTTGTTGGCCACTTGCAGCGTCCGCGCCGGCAGGCTGCTGTGTTCCAGATGATCTTCGAAGGTGTTCCACCAGACTACATCCACAGCCGGCAACTCGACGTTCCCCCGCTGCACAGGCACCAGCGCCTCACGGTCCTCGCGGCTGCCGATCAGGCCGCGCTCGCTATTCTGGTTGACCAGCACCGGCTGATCCGGATAGCGCCGCAAGCCGTTGACGTCGGTGGCCGGCAATGGCGGCAGTTGTGAACTGGCCAAACCTTCGGCTTCCAAAATCAGGCTGCGAGTCAGCGAGTCACCCACTTGCGTGTGATCCGGTTCCGGATTCCAGCTCTCGCTCAGGGTCAGGCTGCGGGCCGGCAGCCAAGGCACGTCAGCCGGGTAAGTGGCAGGTTTCGGCTTGACGGTCAGCGGCAGTTCGACCGAGCTGACACGCATCAATTTGCCGGATTTCGGCACCTGGGACTCGACGTCCTTGGCCGGCTGCGCGTCCACCAGCGTGGCGCTGAAAACCTGCGCCGGAATGGTCAACTGGCCGCTGTGTTGCGGGTAGATCGCGTAGCGCAATTCGATCACGCCATGGCGCAGGCCGTTGATGTCTTTTTCGTAAGTGCGCGACTCGCCCAACTGCTCGATGCGCGCATCGGGAATCTGCAACGGAGTCAGGCTGCTGTCGTCATACAGCGACACGGAATGGTAGATGCGCAAGGTCAGGAGCGCCTGGGCCTGCACGTACACGCTGTTTTGATCGAGGCTGGCGTCGATGAATACCGGGGCCAGTTTTTGTGTGCTGTCCTGGGTTTCGCTCTCGACCACTTGCAAGGTGATCGGCTGGCTCTGCACATCGCCCAGTTGCAGCGACGGAATCACCACGCTGCCGTTCTGGCGAGGTAGCAGGGTGATGATCCAGCGGGTGGTGGCGCCGTTGCCGCCGTTAAGGGTCGTCAACTGGTTGACCTGGCGGGTGCCGCGCACTTCAAACAGAGGCTCCAGCGCCGTCAGGTCGGGCTTGCCGAATTGGGTGACATCGTTGGACTCCAGGGTCAGCTCGACCGTTTCGCCGGAGTTCAGGCGACTGCGGTCGACACTGGCGACCAGTTGCGCAGCCTGGGCCTGAACGGTCCAGATAAACAGAGCAAGCATGAAAGCGGTGAAGCGGGTCATCGGGTTTTTTCCTGATCCTGATGTTGCTGCTGTTCGTACCAGAATTTGCGCCTGAGCAATTCGCCCGGGTCGTCCGGGATCTTGCGCAGCCATTGTTCCAGCGCCTGGCGCTGTTCGCCATCGATGGTATCGCTGGCAGGGCGCAACGGCGGGGTGGTGCTTTGTTCGTCGCCCAACTCGCTGCCGGGCACCTCATTGGTGCCGGGGCGCGCCGGTGTCGTATCCGACTGTTCTGCATCGGGTGCCGTGGTCTGGGCATCGGACTTCGGTTCGCCACTGTTCGACTGTTGGGTGGCTGCGCCCGGCGGTGGTTCCTGCGGGGTCCCGGTCTCGTCGCCTTCGGTTTTGTCCGGTTCAACGGGTGCCGGTGTGTTTTTCTGCTTGATCAAGCTTTCCACCAAGGCCTTGTTGGTCTGCGCCGGGCGCAGATCCGGTTGCCGCTCCAGTGCCTGATCGTAAGCATCCAGCGCTGCTTCCAACTCACCGCCTTTGGCCAGGGCGTTGCCACGATTGTAGTGGGCGTGGGCATCATTGCCTTCGGCGAACCGCTGGGCGGCGCCACTGTAGTCGCCGGCCTCGTAGAGCGCCACGCCTTGCCATTGCCGATCCTGGAAATGCTGCGCGGCCTCGGCCGGACGCTTCTTTTTCAACAGATGCAGGCCTTGCTGGTCAGGGCGCAACCACAAGTCTTCGAAGTCGAAGGCATAGCTCGGCTGCGGCAACAGGAACAGCAGCGGCAGGCAGAGCAACCAGCCGCGTCGCCCAGCGCAGGCCGCCAACAGCAACAGCGGCAACAACAGCCAATAACCCTGATCGGCCCAGCTATCGAGACGCAGGGTCTGGCCGTCATTGCGCAAGTTGCGCGGGCCATCGAGCAAGCCGAGGGCGCGCAGGTCAGCATCGTCCAAGCGCGCGTGGCGATAGCGCCCATCGAGGCCGTTGACGAACGCTTTCAGGTTCGGCTCGTCGAGGTGCGGCACCAGAATCGCGCCCTGATCATCCTTGAGGAAACTGCCGTCCTCCTGAGTGATCGGCGCGCCTTCGGCGGTGCCGATGCCGAGCATCAAAAACCGGGTCGACTTGCCGTCCAATGCCTGTTGAATGCCTTCGCGTTCCAGTTCGGTCAGAGACGAGCCGATCAGCAGAATCCGGCCGTCACCCAGCGCGGCCTGATTCAGCAGCGCAAGGGCCTTGGTCACCGCGAGATCGGCGCGATGGCCGGTCTGGGGCATCAACGACGGCTTGAGCGCCTCCAGCAGATTGCGGCTGGTAGACAGGTCATCCGACAGCGGCACCAGCGTGTGTGCGCTGCCGGCGTAGACGACGATGGCGGTCTGGGCGTCGCTGCGGTTTTGCAGCAGGTCGAACAGCTTGCGCCGGGCCTGTTCCAGTCGGTTTGGCGTCACGTCGGTGGCGAGCATCTCCGGGGTCAGCTCAAGGATCACCACCAGCGGGTCGGCGGGTTTCTGGCTGGCTTGCTCGACGCGCTCCCAGCTCGGCCCCAACAGCGCCAGAATCGTCAGCATCCACGCCACACCGAGGGCGACCCACGGCAATTTGCTGTCGCGACCGTTGCCGCCACTGAGCAGCGCGGAATGAAAGGCCGGCGGCAGAATCATCTGCCAGCGCCCGGCGCGCTTCTGTCGATGCCAGAGTTGCCAGAGCAACCAGCCGAGCAGCGGCAACAGCAGCAGCCACCAGGGGCGGAACCAGTAAGGCCACAGCGCACTCATCGGCGCCTCCGCAGGCGCAGGCGCTTGAGTCGCTGACGCCAGTCAGGCAGTTGCGTTTGCAAGAACAGATCCTTGGTAAACAGGCGCTGCAACGGGTTATCCGGCCAGCGTTCGCGCGCCACCAGCAACAGGCTCAACAGCAGCGCCATCGCCAACGGCCAGTGATACAACGCCTGCGCCGGGCGGGCCTGGGTCGGTTGCTGGGTCACGGGTTCCAGTTGATCGAGGGTTTCCTTGATCGTTTGCAGTTCCTTGCCGTCGCGAGCGCGGAAATACTGGCCGCCCGTGGCGGCGGCAATGGCTTTCAGCGCAGGCTCGTCGAGGTCCAGGCTCGGGTTGATGCCGAGGAATCCTGCGGTGCCGCTTTGCTCGGGATCGGCGCCGATGCCGATCGGGTAGATTTTCACGCCTTCCTTGGCCGCCAGCCGTGCGGCGGTCAGCGGGTCGATTTCGCCGCCGTTGTTGGCACCATCGGTGACCAGAATCAGCACACGGCTTTGCGCCGGACGCAGGCGCAGGCGTTTGAGCGCGAGACCGATGGCGTCGCCGATGGCGGTGTTCTTGCCGGCGATGCCGATGCGCGCTTCGTCGAGCCAGACCCGCACGGTGCGCCGGTCAAACGTCAGCGGTGCTTGCAGGTACGCTCTGCTGCCGAACAGGATCAGGCCGACACGGTCGCCTTCGCGTCGCTCCAGAAAATCACCGAGCAAATGTTGCACCAGCGTAAGGCGACTGACCTCATCGTCCTGCCACTGCATGTCAGGGAAATCCATGGAACCGGAAACGTCCACCGCCACCAGCAGGTCACGGCCACTGGCGGCAATCGGCAACGGTTCGCCGAGCCATTGCGGGCGCGCTGCGGCGATCAGCAAAAACAGCCACAGCAGGATGAACGGCGCTTGTTGCCGCCAGGCTGGCAGGTTGGCCCGGGCACGGCGCCGGGCCAGGCCTTCGAGGTCACTGAGGAAACTGACTTTTAGCGCCGGTTCGCCGCTGTCGGCCACCGGCAGCACGATGCGCATCAACCACGGCAGCGGCAGCAGGGCGAAGATCCAAGGCCAGGCGAACTCAAACATGTTTGCGAATCCACGTGTCGACGGCTTGGGTCAGGCCGGCGATGGCCTTGTCGTCGAGTTTGCATTCGGGTTTGTAGGCGCCTTCGACCAGTACCATCCAGCGCGTCAGCCCGGCGGCCGGGCAACGGTTGTCGAGAAACGCCAGCCATTTGCGCCCGTTGAGGGTGTGGCTCTGGCTGTAGGGGTAATGGTTGCGGCACAGGCGTTTGAGCAAGCCATTGAGTTGCTGCAGCCAGGCACCGGCCGGTGCGCCGTCGTAAGGTTTGGGCATCAGCGCCAGTTCGGCCAGTGCGGCGATGCGCACCGGGTCCAGCGGTTGTTCGGCGCGCACGATGGGGCGCTTGTTCGGCAGGAAACGCCGGGCCTTCCACAGGCCGAAGCCGATCAGCGGCAGTAACAACAGCAAAAACCACCAGCCCGGTGCCGGTGGCCAAAAGCCAATCGGCGGCGGGGAAATCAGCGGTTGCAGTTGATCGAGGCTGCTCATCGATATTTCCCCGGTTTTTGCGGGTTCAGGTACTCGCGCAGTTGTTCGACCATCTCGCTCTGGGTGCTCAGGGGCATCAACAACACCCGCAGTTTTTGCGCGAGCAATTCCCAATGGGCGATGCGCGCTTCGGCCTGGGCGCGGTAGGTCTGGCGCAGGTCGAAATTCAGCGTGTCGAGTTCCAGTTGCGCGCCGCGTTCGGCAAAGCGCAAAAGGCCGGCAGCGGGCAGGGCATGGTCCAGTGGGTCGGACAGTGGCAGCAGCAACAGGTCGCAATGGCGCGACAGCAGGCTCAGTTGCTGCTCGGAGCCCTCAGTCAGCGCGCGCTCGTCGCAGATCACGATCACCAGGCTGCCGGGGCGCAGCACCTCCCGGGCACGACGCAGGGCCAGGTTGAGGGCATCGCGGTTCTGCTCGCTTTCGGTGTGCAATGACTGATTGACACGCACCAGCCGGTTGAGAAATTGCAGCAGGCTTTGTTTGCTGCGCCGGGGCTTGATTTCGTAGTGTTCGTTATCGCCGAACACCAGCCCGCCGACCCGATCGTTATGGCCGAGCGCGGCCCAGCCGATCAGGCTGGCGGCCTGGGCGGCGAGCACCGATTTGAACATCAGCCCCGAACCGAAAAACAGCCGTCGGCTCTGTTCGACCATGATGAAAATCGGCCGCTCGCGTTCTTCGTGGAACAGCTTGGTGTGCGGTTCCTGGGTTCGGGCGGTGACGCGCCAGTCGATGCTGCGAACGTCGTCGCCGGCCTGATAGACCCGCACCTGATCGAAATCGACGCCACGGCCACGCAGCTTGGAGTGGTGCAGGCCGATCAGCGGGCTGCGCTGGCTCGGCGTGGAGAACAGCTGCACTTCACGCACGCGATGGCGCATCTCGATCAGCTCGGCGAGGCTGACGCGGATGCCCGGCTCGGGCGGCAGAATGACGTTCATCGGGGTCAAGCGACGGCTACGACGTCGAGAATCCGCTGGACCACCCGGTCCTGGTCGATGCCAGCGGCTTCGGCTTCAAAGGACAGAATGATGCGGTGACGCAAGACGTCGAACAGCACCGCTTGAATGTCTTCCGGGCTGACGAAGTCGCGACCGGCCAGCCAGGCGTGGGCGCGGGCACAGCGGTCGAGGGCAATCGAACCGCGCGGGCTGGCGCCGTAGGCGATCCACTCGGCCATCTCCGGGTCGAACTTGGCCGGTGTGCGCGTGGCCATGACCAGTTGCACCAGGTATTCCTCCACGGCGTCGGCCATGTACAGACCGAGGATTTCCTTGCGTGCGGCGAAAATGGCCTGCTGGCTGACCCGGCGCTCCGGTTTGGTTTCACCGTTCAAGGCTTCGCCACGGGCCTGTTGCAGGATGCGGCGTTCGACGGTGGCGTCCGGGAAGCCGATTTTTACGTGCATCAGAAAGCGGTCCAGCTGCGCTTCGGGCAGTGGGTAAGTGCCTTCCTGCTCGATCGGGTTTTGCGTGGCCATCACCAGGAACAGCGGCGACAGCTCGTAGGTGCTGCGCCCGACACTGACCTGACGCTCGCCCATGGCTTCAAGCAAAGCCGACTGAACCTTGGCCGGAGCACGGTTGATTTCGTCCGCCAGCACGAGGTTGTGGAAGATCGGGCCTTGCTGGAACACGAAACTGCCGGTTTCCGGGCGATAGATTTCCGTGCCGGTGATGTCGGCAGGCAACAGGTCAGGGGTGAACTGGATGCGATGGAACTGGGCTTCGATGCCTTCGGCGAGTTCTTTGATGGCCTTGGTCTTGGCCAGGCCGGGAGCGCCCTCGACCAGCATGTGGCCGTCGGCAAGCAGGGCGATGAGCAAGCGCTCGATGAGTTTTTCCTGGCCGAGAATCTGCGTTGAAAGAAAGGTTCGCAGCGCGAGCAGCGCTTCACGATGTTCCATCGATGACTGTTCCTGGAAAGGGTGACCGAAGACGTTCGAATAACGCCAGGGCTGGGGGCGTTACTTTAATCTATCGCGGGGGGCGGCGACTAACGGCATTTTGTGCAAATGTGCGCAGGAGGCGGGATATCGATGTTGTTTCGGGGAATGTGGCGATTTTGCGGACGCCTTCGCGGGCAAGCCTCGCTCCTACAGGATCAGGGCAGCCGCGATATTGCGCTCAGTCTAAACCTGTAGGAGCGAGGCTTGCCCGCGAAGAGGCCCGTCCAGGCAACATCAAATCTCGCTGATGTAAGTCCCGGTCCCCTTAAGGATGTTCTGCAAGGTTTCTTCCACTTCCGCCAAATCACCCGCATCGGTGCTATGTGTAATCTCCAGCGAATCATCGCCATTCAACGCATCCGCATCCGCCGCCGCAATTTCGATCAGCAAGCGGGTAGGGCTCAGCGTCACTTTCACGCCGTCCAGCGTTGAAGGTTCGCCATCAAGGGTGATCTCCAGCTCGTCCTCGTCCGGGTAGCGGCTCATCAGGAACATTTCACCCTGATCGCTGTGGCAGGCGAGCATGGCCATGTTGTCTTCTTCCTCGTCACACGGGTTGACGATCAACAGGGCGGTGGTCATTTTCATGGGTATTTCCTGGCTCGGCGAGCGTTGTGAACACAACAAAAGGCAATTCTGCCAGCCCTCGGGAATTTCTGCTCGGCTGACTGTCAGAGAATGTGACGTGAACATTCAGGGCGCTGTTGGTCATTTCTGGCACGAAGGTGCTGTAAATCCGGGCATAAAACGCCCAATTTCCTACACGGCTGCTAGTGTTGTCCGATGCGCAGGGCGTTGGCTGCGTGCCGATGACCGAATATGTCGCAGCGCTGCAAGCACGGGCCTTGCCGCACTGGTTAAGCTGCGCAACGGATGAGCACCTGTAAAGACATTGCGCTGTCGATCTGCCAGTCGTTTTTGCAGATGCCCATTCATGGAAGGTGAATGTGACCTGAGTGTCTCGTCCAGCTTCACCCACCTGTCACCCTGTTTCCTCTGCCCGAGAATCAGGAACCGGGTGACGGATCGCCCCGAAAGGGGTTTTGCACGCGACGCTTCCATCAATAACAAGCCCAAGCGGAGTACCACAGATGGCGTTCTTCACCGCAGCCAGCAAAGCCGACTTCCAGCACCAACTGCAAGCGGCACTGGCGCAGCACATCAGTGAACAGGCACTGCCACAAGTGGCGCTGTTCGCTGAACAATTCTTCGGCATCATTTCCCTTGACGAGCTGACCCAGCGTCGGCTGTCCGACCTCGCCGGCTGCACCCTTTCTGCGTGGCGCCTGCTTGAGCGCTTCGATCACGCGCAACCGCAGGTTCGCGTCTTCAACCCTGATTACGAACGCCACGGCTGGCAGTCGACCCACACCGCGGTCGAAGTGCTGCACCACGACCTGCCTTTCCTGGTGGACTCGGTGCGCACCGAGCTGAACCGTCGCGGCTACAGCATTCATACCCTGCAAACCACTGTGCTGAGCGTGCGTCGCGGCAGCAAAGGCGAGTTGCTGGAAATCCTGCCTAAAGGCACCCAGGGCGAAGGGATCCTGCAAGAATCCCTGATGTACCTGGAAATCGACCGTTGCGCGAACACCGCAGAACTGAATGTTCTGAGCAAAGAGCTGGAACAGGTTCTCGGTGAAGTCCGCGTCGCAGTCGCCGATTTCGAACCGATGAAAGCCAAGGTCCAGGAAATCCTGACCGGCCTCGACAACAGCAAATTTGCGGTCGATGGCGAAGAAAAAGCTGAAATCAAAAGCTTCCTGGAATGGCTGGTGGGCAACCACTTCACCTTCCTCGGCTACGAAGAATTCGTGGTTCAGGATGAAGCCGATGGCGGCCACATCGTTTACGACCAGAATTCCTTCCTCGGCCTGACCAAACTGCTGCGCACCGGCCTGACCTACGATGACCTGCGCATCGAAGACTACGCCGTGAACTACCTGCGCGAACCGACCCTGCTGTCGTTCGCCAAGGCTGCGCACCCAAGCCGTGTACACCGTCCGGCTTACCCGGACTACGTGTCGATCCGCGAGATCGACGCCGATGGCAAGGTCATCAAGGAATGCCGTTTCATGGGCCTGTACACCTCGTCGGTGTATGGCGAGAGCGTGCGGGTCATTCCGTACATCCGCCGCAAGGTCGAAGAGATCGAACGCCGTTCCGGCTTCCAGGCCAAGGCTCACCTGGGCAAGGAACTGGCGCAGGTGGTCGAAGTGCTGCCGCGTGATGACCTGTTCCAGACCCCGGTCGACGAGCTGTTCAGCACCGTGATGTCGATCGTGCAGATCCAGGAACGCAACAAGATTCGCGTGTTCCTGCGTAAAGACCCGTACGGCCGTTTCTGCTACTGCCTGGCCTACGTGCCGCGTGACATCTACTCCACCGAAGTGCGCCAGAAGATCCAGCAAGTGCTGATGGATCGCCTGAAAGCCTCGGACTGCGAGTTCTGGACCTTCTTCTCCGAGTCCGTACTGGCCCGCGTGCAACTGATTCTGCGCGTCGATCCGAAGAACCGTCTGGACATCGACCCGCTGCAACTGGAAAACGAAGTGATCCAGGCCTGCCGCAGCTGGCAGGACGACTACGCCAGCCTGGTGGTGGAAAGCTTCGGCGAAGCCCACGGCACCAACGTGCTGGCGGACTTCCCGAAAGGCTTCCCGGCCGGTTATCGCGAGCGTTTCGCTGCGCATTCGGCTGTGGTCGACATGCAGCACCTGCTGAGCCTGAACGAAAAAAATCCATTGGTGATGAGCTTCTATCAGCCACTGGGTCAGGTCTCCGGCCAGCGCGAGCTGCACTGCAAGCTGTATCACGCCGATACCCCGCTGGCCCTGTCCGACGTGTTGCCGATCCTGGAAAACCTCGGCCTGCGTGTGCTGGGTGAGTTCCCGTATCGCCTGCGTCACAACAATGGCCGCGAGTTCTGGATTCACGACTTCGCGTTCACCGCTGCCGAAGGCCTGGAACTCGACATCCAGCAACTCAACGACACCTTGCAGGACGCCTTCGTCCACATCGTGCGTGGCGATGCCGAGAACGATGCGTTCAACCGTCTGGTACTGACCGCCGGCCTGCCATGGCGCGATGTTGCGCTGCTGCGTGCCTACGCACGCTACATGAAGCAGATTCGCCTGGGCTTCGACCTCGGCTACATCGCCAGCACCCTGAACAACCACACCGACATCGCTCGCGAGTTGACCCGGTTGTTCAAGACCCGCTTCTACCTGGCGCGCAAGCTGGCCACCGATGATCTGGAAGACAAGCAGCAACGTCTGGAACACGCGATTCTGGCAGCACTGGACGACGTCCAGGTGTTGAACGAAGACCGCATCCTGCGTCGCTACCTCGACCTGATCAAAGCGACCCTGCGGACCAACTTCTACCAGACCGATGCCCACGGTCAGAACAAGTCCTACTTCAGCTTCAAGTTCAACCCGCACCAGATTCCAGAGCTGCCGAAGCCGGTTCCGAAGTTCGAAATCTTCGTCTACTCGCCTCGCGTCGAAGGCGTGCACCTGCGCTTCGGCAACGTGGCTCGTGGCGGTCTGCGCTGGTCTGACCGTGAAGAAGACTTCCGTACCGAAGTCCTGGGCCTGGTAAAAGCCCAGCAAGTGAAGAACTCGGTCATCGTGCCAGTCGGCGCGAAGGGCGGCTTCCTGCCGCGTCGCCTGCCACTGGGCGGCAGCCGTGACGAGATCGCGGCCGAGGGCATCGCGTGCTACCGCATCTTCATTTCGGGCCTGTTGGACATCACCGACAACCTGAAAGACGGCGCACTGGTACCGCCGGCCAACGTCGTGCGTCATGACGACGATGACCCGTACCTGGTAGTCGCTGCGGACAAGGGCACTGCAACCTTCTCCGACATCGCCAACGGCATCGCCATCGACTACGGCTTCTGGCTGGGTGACGCGTTCGCCTCCGGTGGTTCCGCCGGTTACGACCACAAGAAAATGGGCATCACCGCCAAAGGCGCATGGGTTGGCGTACAACGTCACTTCCGCGAGCGCGGCATCAATGTCCAGGAAGACAGCATCAC
Organism: Pseudomonas sp. BF-B-15; assembly: GCF_019946675.1. Taxonomy (NCBI): domain Bacteria; kingdom Pseudomonadati; phylum Pseudomonadota; class Gammaproteobacteria; order Pseudomonadales; family Pseudomonadaceae; genus Pseudomonas; species Pseudomonas sp. BF-B-15. The sequence goes on along the minus strand of NZ_JAGYFZ010000089.1, from coordinate 3,778 downwards.
GGTAGTGGGCGTCGGCGACATGGCCGGTGACGTGTTCGGTAACGGCTTGCTGATGTCCGACAAGCTGCAACTGGTCGCTGCGTTCAACCACCTGCACATCTTCATCGACCCGAACCCAGAGCCTGCGAACAGCTTCGCCGAGCGTCAGCGCCTGTTCGATCTGCCACGTTCGGCATGGTCGGATTACGACACCAGCATCATGTCGGAAGGCGGCGGGATCTTCTCGCGCAGCGCGAAAAGCATCGCGATTTCCCCGCAGATGAAAGAGCGCTTCGACATTCAGGCCGACAAGCTGACCCCGACCGAACTGCTGAATGCCTTGCTCAAGGCACCGGTAGACCTGTTGTGGAACGGCGGTATCGGTACTTACGTCAAAGCCAGCAGCGAAAGCCACGCCGATGTCGGCGACAAGGCCAACGATGCACTGCGTGTGAACGGCAACGAACTGCGCTGCAAAGTCGTGGGCGAGGGCGGTAACCTCGGTATGACCCAATTGGGTCGTGTCGAATTCGGCCTCAATGGCGGCGGTTCCAACACCGACTTCATCGACAACGCCGGTGGCGTGGATTGCTCCGACCACGAAGTGAACATCAAGATCCTGCTGAACGAAGTGGTTCACGCCGGTGACATGACCGACAAGCAACGTAACCAGTTGCTGGCGAGCATGACCGACGAAGTCGGCAGCCTGGTGCTGGGCAACAACTACAAGCAGACTCAGGCCCTGTCCCTGGCGGCCCGCCGTGCCTTCGTGCGGATTGCCGAATACAAGCGCCTGATGAACGATCTGGAAGGCCGTGGCAAGCTGGATCGCGCCATCGAGTTCCTGCCGTCGGAAGACGCGATCAACGAACGCCTCGCGGAAGGCCACGGCCTGACCCGTGCCGAGCTGTCGGTGCTGATCTCCTACAGCAAGATCGACCTCAAGGCGCAGTTGCTGGACTCCCGTGTACCGGACGACGACTACCTGACCCGCGACATGGAAACCGCTTTCCCGCCAACACTGGTGAGCAAGTTCTCCGAGGCCATGCGTCGTCACCGTCTGAAGCGCGAGATCGTCAGCACCCAGATCGCCAACGATCTGGTAAACCACATGGGCATCACCTTCGTTCAGCGACTCAAAGAGTCGACCGGCATGAGCCCGGCGAACGTGGCCGGTGCGTACGTGATCGTGCGTGACATCTTCCACCTCCCGCACTGGTTCCGTCAGATCGAAGCCCTGGATTACCAGGTTTCCGCTGACGTACAACTGGAGCTGATGGACGAGCTGATGCGTCTGGGCCGTCGCGCTACGCGCTGGTTCCTGCGTGCCCGCCGCAACGAGCAGAACGCTGCCCGTGACGTTGCGCACTTCGGTCCGCACCTGAAGGAGCTGGGTCTCAAGCTCGACGAACTGCTGAGCGGCGAGATCCACGAAAACTGGCAGTCCCGTTATCAGGCGTACGTCGAAGCCGGTGTGCCGGAGTTGCTGGCGCGGATGGTGGCTGGTACTTCGCACCTGTACACGCTGCTGCCGATCATCGAGGCCTCCGACGTGACCGGCCAGAACCCTGCGGACGTGGCCAAGGCCTACTTCGCCGTGGGCAGTGCGCTGGACGTCACCTGGTACCTGCAACAGATCAGCGCTCTGCCGGTTGAAAACAACTGGCAGGCCCTGGCCCGTGAAGCGTTCCGCGATGACGTCGACTGGCAGCAACGTGCGATCACCATCTCTGTCCTGCAACAGGGCGGCGGCACTCAGGATGTGGAAACACGCCTGGCGCTGTGGATGGAAGAGAACGAAGGCATGATCGAACGCTGGCGCGCCATGCTGGTGGAAATCCGTGCAGCGAGCGGTACTGACTACGCGATGTATGCGGTAGCCAACCGTGAGTTGCTGGACCTGGCGTTGAGCGGCCAAGCGGTGGTGCCTGCCGCTGCTGTCACTGCCAGTGCCGAGCTGGAACCGGCGGCCTGATCAGTCGCTGAATGAAAAAGCCCCGCATTGAGAGATGCGGGGTTTTTTTTTGTCTGAATGTTTTGTGGTGTTTTGGCGGGCCCCATCGCCGGCAAGCCGGCTCCTACAAAGTTTCGCATTTCTACCGTAGGAGCCGGCTTGCCGGCGATGGGGCCATCCGCCTCAATACAACTTATGAACTGATGCGTTATCAATCATCGACACTTTATCTGTCGGCCTGGTCAATAAATTACTGAGCGACTGGTCAAACTTCTGCAATGCCCGAACTTGCACATTCTGCTGTTCATTAATATCCGCCACGATCTCTTCGCTGCGTTTATAGTCCGCCCACACCGGGCTCAATGCTTTGGCGTCATGCCCTTGTGCAGTCCCGATGTAATTGAAGTTCGCATCATAAAAGTCCGCACTTACATCGGCCTTGATATCCGAGCTGCGCGAGGTGATCAATTGGCTGCGGGTGTCGACAATCGCAACCACGTCAGGTTTCGCCGCCCTGAGGCTTTGCATGTCCGGGTACACCGTGACCGAGCCGAACTGGCGCTGCAACGAGGCCTTGACCCAATCCACCGCCAGGTCGGGTTTGGAGGTGGCGACATAGGCATCATGTATCGGTTGCACCAGCAGGCTCTGGCCGAAACCGGTGCCGGCATTGGCCTGATAGTCCTGCAGGTAGGCACGGTTGGTCTGGGTGTTGCGGCTGTAGACGATACCCAGCGAGACCTGACCGCCGCTGGCGACATGGGTGGCGTTGCTGCGGCCGACGGGTGCGCTGAAGATACCGTCGAGTGAAGAAACTGACGTCGGTGCAGTGGGAATTGAGCAGCCGGTTAAAACAGCGGCAAACGACAAGGTGCTGACAAGTGCAAGTTTCATGGGTGTCTCTCCAGTGAAACAACTTGAGTCGGAAGTTAAAGTTGCCGGTGTCGGCAGTGACTTCAGACTAAACCTGTGGCGGCTGAATGAAATAGCCAATTCATGAACTTGTCAGGTGACCAATAGTATTGTTTGGTTTAAAAGTTGCCGGTTAATTGCGTCGGGCAATAAAAAGGCCCGAACTTTCGAATCGGGCCTGTTTATTTATGGCTGTACGTTCAGCTATCAGTTTTCCAATGGGATCAACACTTTCTCGTCGGGGGACAACACCATGAACACCAGGAGTTTGGCCGGCTTGGTTGCGCTGGCATTTTTCGAGACCAGATGCTCCGAACCGGCGGCTTCATACCAGTACTCGCCAGCCTTGTAGGTTTTCGGTTGCTCGCCTTTCACCTGGGAAGTGATCGAGCCCGAAATCACATACGCCATTGCGGTGCCTTCGTGCTTGTGGGCGATGGAGGACTGGCCCGGCTTGTAGTCGACTTCGATCATCAGCGCCTTTTTGCCCGGGACGTTCTTCAGTACTTCATCTTGCAGAATCGTGACTTTTTCCGAAGGGTCGTGGGCGAATGCCGAGGCAGAAACGCTCAGGGCGAGGACGGCAAGCGGGGTGGCCAATAAACGCAAAACTTTCATGATTCATCACCTGCGGGGGGTTAGTTGTCGCAAACAACGTTAGTCCGCCAGTGACCGCAATCAAACAGCCAATTCAGCAGAAGGTCAGGGGACCAATCCGGATTTACGCAAGGCAATGCAAAACCTGTAGGAGCCGGCTTGCCGGCGATCGCATCACCGCAGTGCATCAGGCACAACGCGGTGAATGGATCGCCTGTAGGAGCGGGCTTGCTGGCGATCGCATCACCGCAGTGCATCAGGCACACCGAGGTGAATGGATCGCCTGTAGGAGCCGGCTTGCCGGCGATCGCATCACCGCAGTGCATCAGGTACACC
>NZ_JAGYFZ010000088.1:0-26328 GCF_019946675.1 Pseudomonas sp. BF-B-15 | reverse complement strand
GAGAGGCCGAGTGGAGGTTCTGCGCAGTGGGCAACCCGGCATGGATGCCGGGTTAGCCGCCCCCGGCCATGGATGGCCGATGGCGGCGGGCCCACTGAGCAGGACCGGAGCGAGGGCATGCCGAGCCTAGGCGAGGCACCGAACGAAAGGGGCAAGAGCCCTTTGGTTACTTTGGGGCTTTTCCAAAGTGACTCGCCGTAAGGGCGAAACCAATAGCCGCCGTTACCCCAACAACGGATATACACCCAATCAAAAAATGAGACCCCCACAGTATCCGTTTACAATGCCCACACCTCCCGCACCGGCCACCCCATGGACATCGACCTCGCCCGCACCTTTCTGGAAATCGTCCGCCACGGCAGCCTCGCCGCGGCCGCTGAAAAACTCCACGTCACCCAGACCGCGATCACCGCACGCGTGCAGAAACTCGAAAGCCAACTGGGCAGCACACTGTTCGTGCGCAACCGCGCCGGCGCCCGTCTGACCCCGAACGGCGAAGCATTTGTGGTGTACGCCAATCAACTGGTCGAAACCTGGGACGCCGCGCGACGGGACTTGCCACTGCCTGAGGGTTACCACGACGTATTGCACATCGGTGGCGAAGTCAGCCTGTGCAACCCGCTGATGCTCAGCTGGGCCGGCGAGCTGCGGGAGAAGATTCCCAGCCACGCGCTGCGCATGGAGATCCGCGACGGCGAAAACCTGCTGCGCCAACTGGAACTGGGGGTGTTGGACGCGGCGCTGGTCTACCAGCCGGAGTATTGGCCGCGCCTGCAAGTCGAACAGGTGCTGGAGGAAAAACTGGTCCTCGTGCGGTTTCCCGGTAAACCCGATCCCTATGTCTACATTGACTGGGGCCCGGATTTCCGTCGCCAGCACGACGCGGCCCTACCGGAAAAAGCCAAGGCTGCCCTGAGCTTCAACCTCGGCCCACTGGGCTTGCAATACATCCTTGAAAACGGCGGCAGTGGCTATTTCCGTACCCGCGTGGTGCAGAGTTATCTGGAAAGCGGCGTACTGGAACAGGTGCCCAAGGCCCCGGAGTTCAGCTACCCGACCTACCTGGTCTATTCCCGCGACCGCGACTCGGCGACCCTGCAACGGGCCTTCGACCTGCTGCGTCAAGTCATCCAGTCCGATGAAGACTGGTCGCAGCGCTGGAACCCGCTGACCTGAGTCCGCTTTACACCGGATCATGGCGTTTGTGTCCTCAAGCTTCGGCCCGCCTTGCACGGCGGGATCGTCTAATCTGCTGGGACAACAATAACCACAGGTGACCGCAGTGAGGCAGACCACCGAGGCTTTTCGCAACCGCTATCGCGCTGACATTAATCCCCTCTACAACCCCTGGTTGCACGGTGCCTTTGTGCTGCTGTTCGGTTTGCTGGCCATCGGGTTGTTCTGGAGCACCGTGCACCAGGTGCAACCGCTGGAATGGCTGGCGGTGCCGCTGACGTTATTGTTCTTCAACTTTGGCGTGTACATGGTGCATCGCCACCTGGGGCATCACAAAAAGAGCTTCGCGCGGATGTTCTATGCCCGTCACGCCGGAGACCATCACAGCTTCTTTGCGCCCGGGCACATGACCTACGACAGCGCCCGTGACTGGCGGGTAATCCTGTTTCCGGCGTGGCTGATCGTGGTTCACACGCTCGTCATTACCCTGCCCGTCTGGTGGCTGCTTGAACAATTCGATGCCAACGTCGCCGGGCTGTTCGGTGGTTGCCTGGTCCTTGGTTACCTGACTTATGAAGTGTTTCATGCCTGCGAGCACCTGCCGCCCGAGAACCCGGTCACACGCTTGCCGTGGATCCGCCAGATGCGCCGTCTGCATGAGCTGCATCACCGCCGCGAGTTGATGCAGGAACGCAACTTCAACATCGTTTTTCCGCTGATGGACTACCTGTTCGGCACGCTCTATTGGGAGCCCGAGCCGACCTACCTGACGAGAGCGCCCATGACCAGCATGCAGCATCAGATCAACATTGCCGGCAACCCGATTGAGGTGCTCGCCTACGCCAGCACCGTGACCCGTTGGCCCGAATGGCACCCGTCGTCGCTCAAGGTCGATGGCCCGGGCGGCTCGCTGCATGCCGGGGCGCGGTTCGAGGAAGACATCCGCGCCGGCGGGCGCGAGGGGCATCTGAGCTGGGTGGTCGACGAGTACCTGCCCGGTCGCCGCTGGATCGCGCGGGCTCATGGTGACAATGGACTGTCGCTGGTGGTGACTTACGAATGCACGGCCGAGGGCGATGGCACGCGGTTTGTCCGTACCCTGGATTATCAGTTCAGCGGCCTGGCAATGCGCATCGCCAATCGACTGTTGCTCAAGCGGCGCATTGACCGTGAATCGGCGGCATCGATGCAGGCCTTGCGCGAGATGGCGCACAAACACCTGGCCGCCGCAGGAGCCAACGCGTGAGTCGAACCGTCAAGTTTCGTCATGTCGTGTTGTTGGTGATCGTGGCCATCGCGGCCTTTCTGCTGCTGATGCCGACCAAGGTGCAACCGGTGGCCTGGACTCCGCCGCCGGCACCGTCCCTCACCAGCGGCCCCTACGCCGACAATCAACGCCTCAAAGGTGTGGAGCGTGTCGGCGCGGCGGATATCGACGGGCCGGAAGCGTTGCTGCTGGAGAACAATGCGCTCATTACGGGCCTGCATGACGGCCGTCTGATCCGCACCAGCCTCGACGGCGAAGCCACCAAGGTGCTGGCCGATACCGGCGGCCGACCGCTGGGCCTGGCGCGTCACCCCAATGGTTTGCTGGTGATCGCCGACGGGATCAAGGGCTTGCTGTCGCTGGACGCCCAGGGTCGCTTGATTCCATTGACCACAGAGGCCAACAGCGTGCCCTTCGGCTTCACTGATGACGTGGTCATCGACAAGTCGGGGCACTACGCCTATTTCAGCGATGCTTCCAGCCGCTTCGGCTATGGCAGCGATGGCGACGCGATCATCGAGCATGGCGGCGACGGTCGCTTGCTGCGTTATGACTTCCAGACCGGTAAAACCACGGTCCTGCTGGATAAGCTGGAGTTTGCCAACGGCGTGACGCTGGGCCCGGACGATGCCTTTGTGCTGGTGAACGAGACCGGCGCCTATCGCATCAGCCGTTACTGGCTGAGCGGCCCCAAGGCTGGCACCCACGATCTGTTTATCGACAACTTGCCGGGCTTGCCGGACAACCTGGCGTTCAATGGCCGGGACCGTTTCTGGGTGGCGCTGTATGCACCGCGCAACGCCCTGCTCGATGCCACGGCGCCGCATCCCTTCGTGCGCAAGATGATTGTGCGGGCGATGACGGTCCTGCCCAAACCCATAGAGAAACGCGGGTTTGTCCTGGGACTGGATCTGGAGGGAAAGGTGATCGCCAATCTGCAGGATGGCAGCAGCGGCAACTACTCACCGATCACCACGGTGCGTGAATATGGGGAGTGGTTGTATTTCGGCTCGTTGAAGGCCAGACACATGGTGCGATTGCCGCTCGCCACCGCGTTGCCCCAAGCACCCAATTAACCTGTAGGAGCCGGCTTGCTGCGGGCGGCGCTCCGACGATAGCGGTGTGTCATCGAACGCTATTGGTGGATGACACACCGCTATCGCCAGCAAGCTGGCTCCTACAGGTTCGGTGTCGTTCAAAAGTTAACGGGGATCCATTTCGCTATGGGGTTCTGCGTTGTCGGTTTCCTTTCGGGAGCGACACGTCAGGACGGGACCTGAAGCTGTTGGACGATCTTCTCCTTGACCTGAAAGCGCTTCTCCTTGAGCTTCTTCACTGAGTCATCGCTGGACTTGGCCTGCTCTGCCTTCACCACTTCGGCATCCGCCTGCGAATACTTGTTGATCAGTGAATCCAGTAACGGATCCTTGGTGCGTTTTTGCTGGATATCTTCCTTTGAAAGTTTCAAATCCTGATAAAGGTCGTGTGGCACCGGCATGGAACACCTCCGTTTGTTGATCGGCAGCAAACGCGATCGATTGCGTTCACCAACTATCAGAATGGCCTCGGTTGGCGGGTTCTGTCGACCGCCTATCAGACCAGCGGTGTCCGTTCGTCGTCCTGGCGCTACGTATTGAGGGTTCTGGCGAGGAACGGCGCGGTCCGGCTTTTTTTGCTGCTGGCGACTTTCTGCGGCGGGCCCGCCACCACAATCTTGCCACCCTGATCCCCGGCCCCCGGCCCGATGTCGATCACCCAGTCGCTTTGGGCTACCACGCGCATTTCATGTTCGACGACGATCACCGTGTGCCCCGCCGTCACCAGCGTGTTCAACTGTTCGAGCAAGCGATCGACATCCCGCGGGTGCAACCCGGTGGTGGGTTCGTCAAGCACGTAAAGCGTTGCCCCGCGCTGGTTGCGTTGCAGTTCGGTGGCCAGTTTGATGCGCTGGGCTTCGCCGCCGGACAACTCGGTCGCCGGTTGGCCGAGCCGCAGGTAACCCAGGCCGATATCGCGCAGCACTTCCAGTGAGCGGCGAATACCCGATTGCTCGGCAAACACTTCGACCGCTTCATCCACCGTCAATTGCAATACCTGCGCAATGCTCAAACCCTGCCAGGTAATCGCCAGCGTCTCGGGGTTGTAGCGGGCGCCATGGCAAGTCGGGCATGGTGCGTAGACGCTGGGCATGAACAGCAATTCGACGCTGACAAAACCCTCGCCTTCGCAGGTCGGGCAGCGACCCTTGGCGACGTTGAAGGAGAACTGACCGGCGTCGTAGCCCTTGGCTTGCGCCTCGGGCGTGGCGGCATAGAGTTTGCGCACGTTGTCGAACAGTCCGGTGTAAGTCGCCAGGTTAGAGCGCGGCGTGCGGCCGATGGGCTTCTGATCGACTTGCACCAGCCGCTTGATCGACTCCAGCCCTGCGCTGACCTGACCGCCACTGACTTGCGGTGCATCGTCCTCAAGGCTCAATTCTTCTGCCTCGCTGTCATTGGCGGCGCGCCCGAGATGCGCGCCCACCAGTTCCAGCAATGCCTGACTGACCAGGCTTGATTTACCGGAACCCGACACACCGGTCACCGAGGTGAAACAGCCCAGCGGAAACTCGACGCTGAGGTTATTCAGGTTGTTGCGAGTGATGCCTTCCAGCCGTAGCCAATCGGCCGGCTTGCGGCTGGCTCGCGGCAGCCTGACCTGATCGGCGAACAGGTAGGCGCGGGTCTGCGAGTGCGTCACGTCGGCCAGGCCCTGCGGTGGGCCGCTGTACAGAATCCGGCCGCCATGCTCGCCCGCCGCCGGCCCGACATCGATCAGCCAGTCGGCGCGGCGCATGGTTTCCAGATCATGCTCGACCACAAACAGCGTATTGCCCGCCGCTTTCAAACGTTGCAGGGCTTCGAACAGCGCTTCGCCATCCGCCGGGTGCAGACCGGCCGACGGTTCGTCCAGCACGTAAATTACCCCGAACAACTGCGAACCCAATTGCGTCGCCAGACGCAGGCGCTGCAACTCGCCGGACGACAACGTCGGCGTGCTGCGCTCCAGTGCCAGGTAACCGAGCCCCAGGTCCGTCAACGTGCTGACCCGCTCCAGCAAATCCTGGGCGATGCGTTGCGCGGCCAGGCGTTTTTCCACCGACAGGTTCGGCGTGTGGCGCACATCCGGTGCATGGGCGTGACCACTGGCGCCGTGGGCCACTCGCTGCTCACGGGCTTCGCAGGTCTGCTCGTGGGTCAAGACCTCGCCTGCCTCATCGGCCTGGTCGAGGTAACTGTGCGCCGCCACTGGTTTCAATACGTCGGCCACTTGCAGCAACGGCATTTGCGCCAACTCGCCGATGTCATAACCGGCAAAGGTCACCGACAACGCCTCGCGCTTCAGGCGCTTGCCGTCGCACAGCGGGCAAGGGCTGCCGAGCATGAATTGCGAGACGCGCTTCTTCATCAGCGCACTTTGCGAGTGGGTGAACGTGTGCAGGATGTAGCGCCGGGCACCGGTGAAGGTGCCCTGGTAACTCGGCTCCATGTTGCGCTTGAGCGCGACTTTGGTTTCTTCGGGTGTGAGCCCGGCATACACCGGAACGGTCGGGGTTTCTTCGGTGAAAAGAATCCAGTCACGGAGCTTTTTCGGCAGGTCGCGCCAGGGTTTATCGACGTCGTAGCCCATGGTCACGAGGATGTCCCGCAGGTTCTGTCCTTGCCACGCCGTGGGCCAGGAAGCGACCGCGCGCTGGCGAATGGTCAGGCTCGGGTCCGGGACCATCAGCGCTTCGGTGACTTCATAGACCCGGCCCAAACCATGACATTCAGGGCAGGCGCCCTGGGGCGTGTTCGGTGAAAAGTCTTCGGCGTAGAGCATCGGTTGCCCCGGCGGATAGCTGCCGGCGCGCGAATACAGCATGCGGATCAGGCTCGACAACGTGGTCACGCTGCCCACCGAAGACCGCGTGCTCGGCGTGCCCCGTTGTTGTTGCAAGGCGACCGCTGGCGGCAGGCCTTCGATGGAGTCGACATCCGGCACACCGACCTGGTCGATCAGACGCCGCGCATACGGCGCCACGGATTCGAAATAACGGCGTTGCGCTTCGGCGTACAGGGTCGAAAACGCCAGGGATGACTTGCCGGAACCGGAGACGCCGGTGAACACCACCAGCGCATCACGGGGGATATCGACGTCGATGTTCTTGAGGTTGTGTTCACGGGCCCCGCGTACCCTGACCATGCCGGAAGGAGGATTGGAGGTGCGCTTTGAAGTCATCAGGTGGCCTTGATCAAAAAGTTCGAAGGATTAACGCATTGCCAGGAATTTACGCAGATCCAATTGTAGGAGCCGGCTTGCCGGCGATAGCGGTGTGTCAGGCGATATCTTTATCGGCTGGCAGGACGCCATCGCCAGCAAGCCGGCTCCTACAATTGGATCGGGGTTCAGCCGTTGAGGACGGTGCGGACCATTCGGGTCAGCGCCTCGGGACCATAGGGTTTGCTCAGCAAAAAGGTATCAGGGCTGAGCTGGTGATTGCGCGAAATAATGTCACGAGTGTGGCCGGACGTGAACAGTACGGCCACCGGTGGCGTTTGCACTTTGGCCCAGGCGGCAAGGTCCGAGCTTTTGATCAGGCCGGGCATGACCACGTCGGTGAAAATCAGCTGAACCACCACGCCATCGAGCAACATCTGCATGGCGGCATCACCGTTGGCGGCGGTCAGGACCTGATAGCCCTCCTCGCTCAATAACTCCACCGCCGACGCGCGCACCGCTTCATTGTCCTCGACCACCAAAATGGTTTCATGCCCACCGCGTTGCTGCGTGTCATGGGTCGCTGTTTCACTGAGCAACGGGCGCAGGCTGCGTGGAAAATACAACTGCACGCGCGTGCCCTGCCCCTCGACGCTGGACATCTCGATGTGCCCGTCACTCTGTTTGACGAAACCGAACACCATGCTCAACCCCAACCCCGTACCCTGACCATCGGCCTTGGTGGTGAAAAACGGTTCAAACGCTTGCGCGAGCACTTGCGGTGGCATACCGAGGCCGGTATCCGCGACGGCGACACGCACGTAATCGCCAGGTGAAATACCTTTGCCCGCGCAAAACTTGCGGTCGAGGGTAACGTTCTCGGCGCTCAATTCGATGGTGCCTTCGCCCGCCATGGCGTCACGGGCATTGATCGCGAGATTGAGAATGGCGTTTTCCAGTTGGTTTCGATCGACGTTGATGTGCCACGACGCTTGAGGCAACCGCACATCGATCTGGATGGTTTCGCCCAACGCCCGTTGCAGCAGCTCGCCCAGGCCTTCGAAGATCTGTCGTGGGTCGCAGACCGCCGGCGACAGCGGCTGACGGCGGGCGAAAGCGAGCAATTGCGAAGACAGTTTCGCGCCCCGCTCCACCGCCGCAATCGACGCCGAGACTCGACGCTGCACGTTGGCATTGTCCGGTTCATGCCGCGCCAGCAGGTGCAGGTTGCCGGCGATCACTTGCAGCAGGTTATTGAAGTCATGGGCCACGCCCCCCGTGAGACCGCCAATGGCTTCGAGCTTCTGCGACTGACGCAGTTGCTCTTCCGCCGCCAGCCGCGCTTCGACTTCGTCGGCGACGCGCTGCTCCAGGTTTCGGGTGAATTTGAGCAGGGACTCTTCGGCGGTCTTGCGTTCGTGGATGTCGATCAACACGCCGGGAAAGCGGAACGGCTCACCCTGCTCATCGAATTCGCAGCAACCGCTGGCCTGCACCCACAGGTAACTGCCGTCGGGACGCAGGACCCGATATTCGGCGTTGAAAGGTTCACCGGTGGTGATGGATTGATTGACTTGCTCATTGACCCAACTGCGGTCGTCGGGATGAATCCGCTCTTCGGCGAATTCCGTTGGCAGGTTGCCCAGGTCATGCTCGGCCGGGAAGGAAAAGGTCCGGGCAAAGCGTTCATCGCCGGAGAGCCGATTGCCTTTGATGTCCCAGACGAACGAGCCGAGCAAGGCACCGGCGTTCAACGCCAGGCGCACCCGTTCATTGTCGGCGTGATAGGCGTCTTCGGCCTCCTGGCGCCGGCGTTCGGAGATCACATGCTCCGTGGTTTCGACCACCATCGCCATGACCCCGGCCGGCGTCCCCTCGTCATTCGCCACCGGGCTGTAATAGAGGTCCAGCCAGACGTTTTCGGGGACGCCGTCGCGCAACAGCACCAGCTCTTTGTTGCGATAGGACAACGTGCCGCCCGCCAGGCAAGTGTCGACTACGTGACGATTGAATTCGGCGACTTCCGGCCAGCCCAGCTCCACCGGAGAGCCCAACAGATAAGGATGTCGGCCACCGGCGAACGACGAGTACGCATCGTTATAGATCATGTAGCCGGGGCGGCCCCAGAGCATCACCATCGGCAGCGGCGACGCGAGCAGCAATTGCACCGCGCTGCACAGGCTGGCGGGCCAGGTCTCCAGGCTTCCCAGTTCAGTGCGACGCCAGTCGAACGCACGGATGCGTCCGGCCATTTCACCGTTCCATCCAGCACACCCGTGGCTATCGTCTAGAAACTGCATCGACTGGCTCTGTGTCCTGTGATTGGCGCCCGTTTGTTTCGAGCACTGCGGATGCCAATGGTTTCATAGAGGTTAGCTGATTCTCGCGGTCCCCTCAGGGACCGGGAATCTGCGGCTGCTACAAATCCCTGTGGGAGCGAGCCTGCTCGCGATGAGGGCGTGACACTCGACATCTTCATCGACTGTTACACCGCTATCGCGAGCAGGCTCGCTCCCACAGGTACCAAGTCAGGTTTGAGTTTTGTGATCAAACCTCAATCAGGTGTTTGAGCGGGTGATACCCCGTCTTCAACGTGGCGGCGACATCCAGGATCGCCTTCTCGATGCCGTTCAAATGGATGCAGGTCAGTTCGATGGCGGCGCTCTGGTTGCCGGCCTCGATGTACTCGATCAGGCGCAGGTGCTCATCGTCGCGGCAGGCTTCGTGGCTGTCGTCGTCCAGCGCGGCGGCGTACAGCGAGGCGCGGGAGATCAGTTTGCGGAACCAGTCCAGCAACACCGGGTTGTTCAGGCTTTGCGCGAGTTTGATGTGGAACTCGCCGAGCAGATGGATCAGCCGTTCATGGTCGCCGTTGCGGTGCGCTTCATCCTCGAGCAACAGGTGATCGCGCAGGTCCCGGGTCACGGCGGTGTCACGACGCCGGCAGAGCTCGGTGACGATGCCGATCTCGATCAGGCGTCGCGTTTCAAACAGCGAACGGATCTCTTCATCGCTGGGCAACGACACCGATGCACCCTTATTGGGCTCGGTCGTCACCAATCCATCCGCCTCCAATTGCTTGAGCGCGGCACGAACCGACGTTCGGCTGACATTAAAAAGTTCGGCCAGCGAAGTCTCCCCAAGCTTCATGCCAGGACGCAGCGAACGCTTGCTGATCGCCTCGTAAACCCCTTGGTAGACGCGGTCGACCGTGGTCTCGAGTTTCTTCTCGGTCATCTCAACACTCCTTTAGCGCTAAACAACCGGCCCCAGGCGATGAGCAGCCTTTGAAAAAGGGGGTTGCACGAGCAGATTAATCCGGTTATTTGTAGATTGCATCCAGATATTGCATACAATAATTAGAGGATTGCACCATTATGGGTCAACCAATAGCAATCGAAGTGCGTAACGTCTCCAAGCGGTATTCCGACGATCCGGGGCTGGCTCCAGCCCTCGACAACGTATCAGTCGACATTGCCGACAACGAATTCTTCACCCTGCTCGGCCCGTCCGGCTGTGGCAAAACCACCCTGCTGCGCACCATCGCCGGTTTCGAACACGTCAGCGATGGCGAGATCCGTCTCGCCGGCGAACCGGTCAACGACCTGCCGCCGTTCAAGCGCCGGGTCAATACCGTCTTCCAGAGCTATGCGCTGTTTCCGCACATGAGCGTCGCGCAGAATATCGCCTTCGGGCTCGAGATGCAGGGCCTTGATCACAAGGTTATTCCTCGGCGTGTCGATGAGATGCTGGCGCTGGTGCAAATGCAACACCTGGCCAGACGCAAACCCGCCGAGTTGTCCGGTGGCCAGCAACAACGCGTGGCTCTGGCGCGCGCCCTGGCGCCAAAACCGAAAGTGTTGCTGCTCGACGAACCCCTGTCGGCGCTCGACCTCAAGCTGCGTAAAGAGATGCAGGTCGAACTCAAGCGCGTGCAGAAGGAAGCCGGGATCACCTTCATTTTCGTCACCCACGATCAGGAAGAAGCCCTGACCCTGTCTGACCGCATTGCCGTGATGTCCGCCGGCAAGATCCTGCAGATCGGCACCCCCAACGATATTTACGAACGGCCGCAGCATCAGTTCGTCGCCCAGTTCATCGGCGACATCAATTTCCTGCCCGGTCATCTCAAGCGCGGCCAGCAGAACGAAAAACTCTTCGTGCCCAGCGGCATGCCGGTGGAGATCCCCTGCCCGGCCCAGGGTTTCGACGGCAACAACGTGCAACTGGCGTTCCGCCCGGAGCGCTCGCAACTGGTCGACGTCGGGCAGCCTCATCACCTGCGCGGGGTGATCGAAGCGGTGTTGTATGTCGGCACCGCGACGCTTTATCAGTGCCGCTTGAACAATGACATCAAGGTCATGCTGCGCGAGAACAACGAAGGCCTGAACCGTGGCCGAGTGGTGGGTGATCGTGTCGCGGTCAATCTGCCGCCTCACGCCTGCTTGTTGATGGAGGCCTGAGATGAGCGTCAGCAGCACTTCCCCCACTCTCAACCGCGCACTGTTGCTCAGCCCGGTGGTTCTGACTTTGCTGGCACTGATCGCGATTCCGCTGGGCATCATGGGCTACATCAGCCTGTTGCCGCGCAACGTCTACGGCGGCGTCGACTGGCAAGCCAACTGGCAATTGCAAAGCTACGTGCAGCTGTTTTTCCAGGAAGGATTCGACGGTGAACTGGAGCTGAACTGGGTCTACGCACAGGCCTTGTTGCGCTCGGTTTTCCAGGCTGGCGGCACGACGTTGTTGTGTTTCCTGTTCGGCTTCCCGGTGGCGTTGTGGATGTCGAGCCTGACCCCGCGCCGGCGCAACCTCATGGTCTTGCTGATCACCATTCCGTTCTGGACCAACCTGCTGATCCGCAACTACGCGTGGCTGATCATCCTGCGTGAACACGGTTGGGTCGCGCAGAGCCTCAACACGCTGTTCCCGCAGGCGGGCGGCATCACCCTGCTCTACAACGACTTCGCCGTCAGCGTCGGGCTGGTTTATAGCTTCCTGCCGTTCATGATTTTGCCGATCTATTCGACCCTGGAAAAACTCGACTGGCGCCTGGTGGAAGCAGCCTACGACCTGGGCGCCAACCGCTGGCACGCGCTGAAGTGAATCATCCTGCCGTTGTCGATGCCCGGCGTGATTGCCGGCGCGCTGCTGGTGTTCGTGCCGAGCCTCGGCGCCTTCATCACCCCGGCGATTCTCGGCGGCGGCAAGACGCTGATGATCGGCAACCTGATCCAGCAACAATTCGGCACCGCGCGCAACTGGCCGCTGGGCAGTTCGCTGTCGTTCCTGTTGTTGGGGATTCTGCTGCTGTCGCTGGTGGGTTACGCCCTCTATAGCCGCAGCGCCGCCAAAACTCTACGTCGGGGAGCCACTGCATGATCGCCCTGCACCTGAAAAAACTGCCGCTGACCCGCGAAGTCAGCCTGCTGATCCTCGCGTACCTGTACGTACCGATCTTCGTGCTGATCGCCTACAGCTTCAACGCCAACCGCTCGGCGACGGTGTGGACCGAGTTTTCGTTCGCCTGGTACGGGCGGATTCTGGCCAACCCGTCGATCCAGACCGCAGCGCTGAACTCGATCATCGTCGCCAGCATCGCCACGGTCTGCGCCACGGCCATTGCGCTGCTCGCGGCGCTGGCGACTTACCGGCCGTTCTACGGGCAGAAAATGGTCGAGGGCGGGATCAACCTGCCGCTGATCCTGCCGGAGATCGTCACCGCTGTTGCCACCCTGCTGCTGTTCATGGCGCTGGGGATCAAGCTCGGTTTGCTGACGGTGATTGTCGCGCACGTCGGCTTCTGCATTCCCTTCGCGTACCTGCCGATTCGCGCGCGGCTCAATGATCTCGACAAAAGCCTGCTGGAGGCGGCGAACGATTTGTACGCCAACCCGTGGCAGGTGTTTCGCCGGGTGACGTTGCCGTTGCTGTGGCCGGCGGTGTTGTCCGGTTCAGTGCTGGCGTTCGTGGTCAGCCTCGACGATTTCATCATGACGTTCTTTGTCGCCGGGCCGGGTTCGACGACCTTGCCGGTGTACATCTTCTCGGCGATCAAGGCCGGCGTGACGCCGGAGATCAATGCGATCTCGACCCTGATGCTGGTGATTTCCATCGTGCTGGTGGTGCTGGCCTTCTGGCTGGGACAGCGCGGCAAAAACCAATAAATACTGGAGCGCACAAAAACATGAAATTGAAAAACATGTGTTTCGCCGTCACCGGTCTGGCCCTGAGTTGCTTCACGGCGTTCAGCGCCCAGGCCGCCGAGCCCAAGGAGTTGTTCTTCTACAACTGGACCGATTACTACCCGGTGGACCTGCTGGCCAAATTCGAAAAGGAGACCGGCATCAAGGTCACCATGGACGGTTACGACAGCAACGAAACCCTGCTGGCCAAATTGCAGGCCGGTGGTGCGGCGTATGACGTGATCGTGCCGTCGCAGTCGATCATGCGCACGCTGATCAATCAGAACCTGCTGCTGGAAATCGACGCATCGACCCTGCCCAATTTCCAGCACGTCAAACCGGCGTTCCGCGACCCGAGCTTCGACCCCGGTCGCAAGTTCTCGGCGCCGTACCTGTGGGGCACCACCGGGTTCTCCTATGACAGCGCACGCGTGCCGGGCGGCAAACTGGACGATTCGTGGAAGGAGTTCTTCGAGCCACGCAAGGAACTGCAAGGCCAACTCGCCGCGCTCGACACCTCCAGCAGCGTGATCAACGCCGCCAGCCACTATCTGAACGTCGACGAATGCAGCGAAAACCCGCAGGACGCCAAACGCATTCTGGAACTGCTGCAAAAGCAGAAACCGTTCCTGAAGATGTACAGCTCGGACAACACCGTCGACCGCATGGCCTCTGGTGAAGTGATCATGATGCAGAACTGGAACGGCTCCACCGCCCGGGCCACGTTGCAGAAGAGCAGCATCAAGTACGTGTATCCGCGTGAAGGCCTGGCGATGTTCCAGGACAACTTCGCCGTACCGAAAAGCGCCCCGCACCCCGGCAACGCGAAGATCTTCATCGACTGGATGATGAAACCGGAAAACGCTGCCGCCGTGTCCAATGCAATCGCCTATGCCAACGGCATTCAGAGCGACAAGCTGATCGACGCCAAATGGCGGGTGATGGACGCGATCAACATGCCCGACGAGTTCGCCTCGCGCCTGCGCCCTGAGAAAGAGTGCAGCAACAAGGCGCGGGAGCTGCAGGACCGGATCTGGTCGAAGCTCAAGGGCTGATTGCTCGGCTTGAGACCGAGTTGCGGCCTTCGCGGGCAAGCCTCGCTCCTACAAGAGCAGCGCAGGACCTGTAGGAGCGAGGCTTGCTCGCGATGAGGCCCGCCCAAACACCACAAAACGCGAGGTATGCAATGAATCACCCCCGCTGGCTGCGCAACGTGCGGCCCTACGGTTCCACCGCTGAAGACCTGCTGATCGAAAACGGCCTGTTCAAACAACGCCGTCCGGCATCGTCCGCACCACTGAATGCCACCGACATCGACGGCCAGAACCAACTGCTCACCCCGGCCCTGGTGGAAAGCCACGTCCACCTCGACAAAACCCTCTGGGGCCAACCCTGGCGCCCGAACAGCGCCGGGCCGACGCTCAAGGACTACATCGCCAACGAGCGCCGCGTGCTGCGTGAAATCGACAGCCCCATCGCCGAGCGAGCCGGCGCCCTGCTGGAAAACTGCATCGCCCGTGGTTCGCTGACCATGCGTTGCCACGTCGACATCGACCCTGACTTCGGCCTGCGTCATGTCGAAGCCATGCAACAACTGCGCGAACGCTACCGCGACCTGATCGACCTGCAACTGGTGGTATTCCCGCAAACCGGCCTGATCAGCCGCCCCGGCACCGCCGAGCTGATGCGCGAGGCCATGGCCCTGGGCGTGGAAAACGTCGGGGGGCTCGACCCGTGCGGCATCGACAACGACCCCGTCGCCCAACTGGATTTCGTGTTCAAACTGGCCAGCGAATTCGACCGTGGTGTCGATATTCACCTGCACGACAAAGGTGAACTGGGCCTGTGGCAAATCGCGCTGATCGCCGATTACACCGAGCATTTCGGGCGCCATGGCCGAGTGATGATCAGCCACGCCTATTGCCTCGGGATGTTGCCTTGGAGCCAGGTCAAACCCGTGGCCGAACGCTTGGCGGCGCTGGGCATTTCGTTGATGAGTTCGGCACCGGCCGATTGCGCGGTGCCGCCGTTCCTGGCGTTGCGCGAGGCCGGGGTGAACGTGTGCCTGGGTTCGGACGGCATCCGCGACGCCTGGTCGCCCATGGGTAACGGCGACATGCTGGAACGGGCGATGCTGCTGGCGTTCCGTTTCGACTTGAACAAGGACGAGGAACTGGCGGCGGCGTTTGCAGCGGCGACGGTGAATGGTGCGCTGGCGTTGGGCTGCGAGGATTATGGCGTGGAGCTCGGTCAACCGGCGGACTTCCTGTTGATGCCGGTGCAGACGCTGGGTGAAGCCGTGGTGTCGCGGCCGCTGCGACAGGTCTATCGGCGCGGCGAGCTGATTGCCGCGGGTGGTCGACTGCTGGAAAGCCGGTTGTGAAGCGCATCGCCCTGAAAAGCAGCTGCGTGGTCGGCTTCGACGGCACGCAGCATGTGCTGTGGCGCGACGGCGAAGTGGTGTTCGAGGGCTCGCGCATTGTGTTTGTCGGGCGTGGTTATTCGGGGCCGGTGGATCAATGGGTCGATTACGGCAACGCGCTGATCGGTCCCGGCTTCATCGATCTGGATGCACTCGGTGACCTCGATTCCACGGTGCTGACGCTGGACAACGGCGATGAACGCGACATGGGGCGGATGTGGTCCGAGGACTATCTGGCGGCAGGTCCGCGGGAGAGTTACAGCGCGGATGAAGAGGTTTTCAAATACCGCTACGCCTTCACGCAACTGATCCGTAATGGCATCACCACCGCCATGCCGATCACCTCAATGTATTACCGCGAGTGGGCCGAGACCTACGACGAATTTGCTGCGGTGGCCGGCGTGGCGGCCGAGCTGGGACTGCGGACTTACCTCGGGCCCTGCTACATGAGTGGCATGAGTTATTGGCGCGCCGATGGCCGCCTCGGGCATCACTGGGATGAAGCGCGGGGCCTGGCCGGGCTCGACGCTGCGGCCCGTTTTTTCCAGGATTTCGACGGTGCACATGACGGTTTGATTCGCGGCGCGCTGCTGCCGGATCGCATCCAGACCTGCACCCCGGCGCTGTTGCAACGCACTGCCGCACTGAGTCGCGAGCTGAATGCGCCGATGCGCTTGCATTGCTGTCAGGGGCTCGGCGAAGTGGCGATGGTCGAGCAGTTGCGGGGCGTTTCGCCGCTGGCCTGGCTGGAGCAGTTGAACCTGCTGACCCCGCGCAGCCTGCTGCCCCACGGCATTTACACCCAGGGTGATGCAGACCTGCAACGGCTGGTGGATGGCGGCGCGAACCTGGTGCATTGCCCGGTGGTGTTTGCCCGGGACGGCGAAGCGCTGAACTCGTTCGGACGCTATCGGGCCAAGGGCATCAACTTTGCGCTGGGCACCGACACCTGGCCGGCGGACCTGCTGGAGAACATGCGTCAGGGGTTGAACATCGCTCGCTTGATGGAGGGCGGCAGTTCACTGACCAGTGCCCTGGATTTTTACAACGCGGCCACGCTCGGGGGCGCCAAGGCATTGGGGCGTGACGACATCGGTCGTCTGGCACCGGGAGCCAAGGCCGACATCACGGTATTCAGCCTTCGCGGCCTGCACCTCGGGCCGCTGTTCGACCCCTTGAAAAACCTGGTGCTGGCCGGACGCGGTGACGACTGCATCGCCAGCTACATCGATGGCCGCTGCGTGATGCAGGACGGACAGGTTCAAGGTGTCGACTACCCCGCCCTGCAACGCCAAGCCCAACGACAATTCGAAACACTGATGCGCAGCCACAGCGACCGGGCCTTCGGCCGACCGGACTGGAAAAGCCTGTTCAAACCGGCCATCCCGTTCGCCGATGACTACAGCGCACAGGCACCGCTGAGTGCGATTGATCCCCTTCCTTAGAGATTTCTGCCCATGCAAAGCTTCGACTTCAGCACCCTCAGTGCGCGGGACAAATACAAGATTCTGATCGGCAGCGTGGTGCCTCGGCCCATCGCGCTGGTCACCACGGTTGATGGCGAAGGTCGGATCAACGCCGCGCCGTTCAGCTTCTTCAATGCGCTGTCCGCCGACCCGCCGATCCTCGCACTGGGCGTGGAAAACTATGGGGACCAGAGCCCCAAGGACACCACGCGCAATATCCAGCTCAATCAGGAATTCACCGTCAATATCGTCAGTGATGCGCTGGTGGAAGCGATGAATGTCTGCGCCGTGCCTTTCGCTCCCGGGTTCGACGAACTGACCGCCGCCGGACTCACTGCGATTCCCGGCACCACGGTCAAATGCCCGCGGATCGGCGAGGCGCCCGTGGCGCTGGAATGCCGACGGATGATGGCGTTGTCCATCGGGCAGTCGCGGGAAATCATCTTCGGCGAAGTGCTGATGGCGCATGTGCGGGATGAACTGATCGACCCGAAAACCCTGTACATCGATCAATTGGGGCTCGATGCGATCGGGCGAATGGGTGGGCATGGGTACGCGCGTACGCGGGATTATTTCGATTTGCCGACCCGGTCGTTGCAAGCGTGGACGGATGCGCCGGGCGGTGGCGAGCGGTTTTGGCCAGAGGCTAAATAGTCAGAGAATCACACACCTGTAGGAGCCGGCTTGCTGGCGAAGCGGTGGTGGCCGTTATGACGCCATCGCCAGCAAGCCGGCTCCTACAGGTTCGGTGTTGTGCGAAATATTAACGGCATACCCACAATCATGTAGGAGCCAGCTTGCTGGCGAAGCGGTGGTGGCCGTGATGACGCCATCGCCGGCAAGCCGGCTCCTACAGGTGTGATTACTTCAGTGGAAATCCCGGCTGCGTACGTTGATGCCATCCAGTAGCGGACTCAGGTCGCTCAAGCGTCCGGCAATCAAATGCCGCACCTCGCCTTCCTTCTCCCAGCGCCCGTCGACCTTGAGCAACTGCGAGCCGACCAACACCTGCCGTTGCCGGTCGGCCAGGTCGCGCCAGACCACCACGTTGACGTTGCCGAACTCGTCTTCAAGGGTGACGAAAGTCACGCCACTGGCCGTGCCCGGACGCTGCCGACCGGTCACCAGCCCGGCGACGCTGACCGGGCGGCCATGCTCGACGTCCAGCAACTCCCGCGAACTGCGACAGCGCCGGGCTTTCAACTCACCCCGCAACAAGGCCAGTGGATGCGGGCCGAGGGTGGTGCCGAGACTGTTGTAATCCGCCAGCAGGTCTTCGCCCACCGTGGGTTTGGGCAATGCCACCGCGTCCTCTTCCTGGCTCGGCAAACCGGCGAACAAGCCCAATTGCTTCTGCACCCCCGCCACTTCCCAGCGTGCTCGATGACGATCACCGGCCAGCCCACGCAACGCGCCGGCATCGGCCAATTGCTCCTGCGCACGGGCATCGAGCCGCGCCCGTTCGCCGAGGTCGGCGATATCGATAAACGCCCCCTTGGACCTCGCGGCTTCGATACGCCGCGCATCGTCTTCACGAAAACCCTTGATCATCCGCAGCCCCATGCGAATCGCCGGCTGCGCACCGATGACGGGTTCGAGGCTGCAATCCCAGTCACTGGCGCGCACGTCCACCGGGCGGACCTGCAAATGATGCCTGCGCGCATCCTGCAGAATCTGGTCCGGGCTGTAGAAACCCATGGGCCAGCTGTTGATCAGCGCACAGGCGAAGGCCGCCGGTTCGTGGCATTTCAACCAGCAACTGGCATAGGTCAGCAAGGCAAAACTGGCGGCGTGGGACTCGGGAAATCCGTAGCTGCCGAAGCCTTTGATCTGCTCGAAAATCTGCGCGGCGAATTCGGGTGTGTAGCCGTTTTTCTTCATCCCGGCGGCCAGGCGATCCTTGTGTGGTTCCAGTCCGCCATGGCGTTTCCAGGCGGCCATGGAACGGCGTAATTGATCGGCTTCACCGGGGCTGTAGTCGGCAGCAACGATGGCGATCTGCATCACCTGTTCCTGGAACAGCGGTACGCCGAGCGTGCGCTTGAGTACCGCTTCCAGTTCTGGAGACGGGTAAGTCTCGGGCTCCTGTTTGTTCCGCCGTCGCAGGTACGGATGCACCATGCCACCCTGGATCGGCCCCGGCCTGACGATCGCCACTTCGATCACCAGGTCATAAAAATTCCGGGGTTTAAGCCTCGGCAGCATCGACATCTGCGCCCGGGATTCGATCTGGAACACGCCGATGGTGTCCGCATGACCAATCATGTCGTAGGTTTGCGGGTCTTCGGACGGGATCGTCGCCAGGCTTAAATCAAGGTTGCGGTGCCGTCGCAGCAGATCAAAGCAGCGGCGGATGGCGCTGAGCATGCCCAGCGCAAGAATATCGACCTTGAGCAAACCGACCGCGTCCAGATCGTCCTTGTCCCACTGGATGATGGTGCGCTCGGCCATGGCGGCGTTTTCCACCGGCACCAGACTGTCCAGCGGTTGCTCGGAAATGACGAAACCGCCCGGGTGCTGGGACAGGTGCCGGGGGAAACCGATCAGTTGCCCGGTCAGGCTCAGCACCCGGCGCAACACCGGGCTCTCGGGATCGAAACCGCCTTCACGCAGGCGCTCCACTGGTGGTGTTTCATCACTCCAGTGGCCGCAGCAATCGGCCAGGGCATTGATCTGGTCCGGCGGCAAACCCAACGCCTTGGCCACATCGCGTACCGCGCCGGCCGCGTGGTAGGTGCTGACCACCGCCGTCAGCGCCGCACGAGTCCGGCCATAACGCTGGAACACGTACTGCAAGACTTCTTCGCGTCGCTCGTGCTCGAAATCGACGTCGATGTCCGGCGGCTCGTTGCGCTCTTTGGAGAGAAAGCGCTCGAACAACAGCGTGGTGCGATCCGGATCGATTTCCGTGATTCCCAAGGCATAACACACCGCAGAGTTGGCGGCTGAACCACGGCCCTGACAGAGGATTTTTTGCTCACGAGCAAACCGGACGATGTCGTGAACCGTCAGGAAGTAACTTTCGTAGCCCAGTTCGGCAATCAGCTCCAGTTCCTTGTCGATCTGTTTGAGCACCTTGGCTTGCGGGCCTTTCGGCCAGCGCCATGTGATCCCCTCTTCGGTCAAATGACGCAACCAGGACGAGGCCGTCTGGCCTTCGGGCACCAGCTCGCGGGGATACTGATATCGCAACTGGCCAAGATCAAAGGTGCAACGCCGGGCGATGGTCAAGGTTTCATCGAGCAATGCTTGCGGGTAGATCGATTGCAACACGTCGAGGCTGCGCAGGTGCCGTTCGCCATTGGGGTGCAGGCGCAACCCGGCCTCGGCCACCGGCAGGTGATGACGGATTGCAGTCATGGTGTCCTGCAAGGCGCGCCGCCCGCGCGTGTGCATGTGCACATCGCCGCTGGCCACTGCCGGGATTCGCAGCTCCCTTGCCAACGTCATCAACGCACTCAATCGCCCGGTATCGTCCTGGCCGCGATGTAACTGGACCGCCAGCCACAGGCGCTCGGCGAAGGTTTGCTTCAGCCAGTGACCGGTTTGAAAATCATCCGGCGCATCCGGCACCCACAACGCCAACAGCCCCGGCAAAGGCTCGCTGAAATCCTCCCGCAGCACCTGATACCGGCCTTTGTGCGAACGACGCCGCGCCCGGGTAATCAGCCGGCACAGGTTTTGGTAGCCCTCAAGGCTCTCCACCAGCAGCACCAGTTTCGGACCGTTCTCGATGCGCACTTCGCTGCCGATGATCAGCGGCAGTTCCACGGATTTGGCCGCTTGCCAAGCGCGGACAATGCCCGCCAGCGTGCATTCGTCGGTGATCGCCAGCGCCTGATAGCCCAGTTTTTTCGCCCGCTGAAAAAGTTCGAGGGCGCTGGAGGCGCCACGCTGGAAACTGAAGTTCGACAGGCAGTGCAGCTCGGCATAATCAATGCTCATGCGAACCAGCCCTGCAACCACAACGGGCCGTCCTCACCGACCGTACGATAGGCCCAGCCCTGTTGTCCGGAACGGGTTTCGATCAGGTAGTAGTCGCGGCGCACATCGGCGCCGTCCCACCAACCGGACTCGATACGCTCCGGGCCCATGAGGATGTGCGTCGAACCTTCGTGTACCGCTTGCGGTTCCGTCAGCAACCAGCCCGGACGCTGCACGCCAGGCATCACCGCGCAGCGCTGGCTCTCGGCACTGGCCTGCCACGCGCACTCCGGCCGGTGATCGGCCTGGAACCGCAAGCCCTGCACCGCGTCATCCCCCAGCCGCGCGCGCAAGCGTTCGCGCAGTTGCTCCCAGGGCAAGGACTGCTGCGGGCGATCATCGAACAGTTCCTGATACTGCGGAACGAAGGCCGGCAAGTCTTCGGCGCGCAAACGAAACCCGCGCACCGGCGCCTCGACCTGAACCTGTTCCAGCCGCCCTCGGGCCAGTTCGAAGAGCATCGCCGGATCGCGCTCGGCGCTGAGCAGGCCGACCTTGATCACGCTGTCCGGCAAGCCGGCATGTTCCAGGTGCAGGTCAAAACGCTGCACACCGCTGTCGCGACCACACAGGAACGCCGACAGATCGCCGGTCAGCCGGCGTAACGGAAACAGCAGCGCCTGATGGGATTGCACGTCGAAATTGAGCTCGATGCGCACATCGAAGCGGTCCGGCGGCAGGTAGAACGCCAGCGCCAGCCGTCGTTCGCCAGACAGCGCGTCCAGGTGCTTGAGCACCTGGGCCTCGAAACGCCGCGCCAGACTCTGTCGCGGTAACGCCTGCACCTGGCTCAAAGTGCGCAACCCCATGCGCGACAACGCCGTGGCCACCGCTGGCTCCAGAGCGATCCGGTCGACAGGCAATTGCCCCAGATGATGCTGCAAGGCTTGAGCGTCCGGCACCACCAGACCGTCATACGCATTGGCCAATACCCGCGCCGCCACCGGGTTGGGCGCGGCAACAATCCGATGGCGAAAGCCCAGTTCGCCGAGTTCGGTGCGCAAGCGCGCTTCGAATTGCGGCCAGTCGCCAAACAATCCCAGGCTGGACTCGATCTCAAACACCACCGCACGTGGGTAATGCACGCTGACCTGGGAGCTGAAGCGGTAGGCCCAGGCCGCGAGAAACTGCTGCCAGTGCTCGATCTCGGCGGCGTCGTATTCCGCCGTGACAAAGTCTTTGCTCAAGGCCTGCGCGGCAGTCATCGACATGCCGGGGCGCAAGCCCAGCGCCCGCGCCGAAGCGTTGACCGCCTGCAACACCCGACGCTGCGCCGGACCAGTCAGCAGCGCCAGCGGCTCATCGGGATCGGGGCGCTGACGCAGTACCGCGTCCAGCGCCAATTGCGGGAAGAGAATGCACACCCAGCGCATGGCAACCTCAATGCCCCACAGGGAAGGCAATCGGCGCCGAGCGGGCCAACCCGCCCCGGCACTTGAGCACGCGCAATTGCGCAGGCCTGGCATCGATGGCGATGCGCAGCGCGGCCGGTGACGGGTTGATCGCTTCATGGATCGAGCGGTAGGCGAATGCCAGGGTCGAACCGGTTTCCGCCGCCACCTGCAAGCGCCGCAAGGCGCGGTCATCCGCCTTGTGCGGCCAGCACAGCACTGCGCCGCAACTGCCCGAACGCAGGCATTGTTCCGCCGCCCACAGCGCATCACGCTCGCTGGCCTGGATGATCGACAACTGGCGCAGATCAACCCCGGCGTTCTGCCAGGCTTGCGGATACGGCACGTACGGTGGCGCCACCAGCACGATGCGCTCACCCGCCGCCGACAACCGCGCCAGCGCCGGCCACACCAGTTGCAACTCGCCGACGCCCTGCCCGGCCAGGAGGATTTCGGTCAGCGCCGCTTCCGGCCAGCCGCCAGTGGGCAACGCCGCATCCAGCGCCACATGCCCGGTGGGTTGCGGGCTGACCGTTGGTGGCGCAGGCCGACCCTTCCAGACCTGGCCGCCATTGAACAGCGTGTCCAGCGCAACGACGGCGCCCATCACCCTTGCCTCACCAGACCGCAGAACACCCCTTCGATGGCCAGGTCCTGATCGGCCTCGACGATGATCGGCTTATAGGCCGGGTTGCGCGGCAACAGGCGCACCGCATCGCCGACCCGCTCGAAACGCTTGATGGTGACTTCGCCATCAAGCCGCGCCACGACGATCTGGCCATTGAGCGCTTCGGGATTGCGATGCACGCCCACCAGGTCGCCATCGAGGATGCCGTCCTCGATCATCGAATCACCCTGGACCCGCAGCATGTAATCCGGCACCCGGGAGAAGATCGACGGGTCGAGCAGCAAGCGGCTGTGCACCTCGGCATCGGCACCGATCGGCGCCCCCGCCGCCACCCGGCCGAGGACCGGAATGTCCAGCAGCTCGGGGCGCGCCGGTTGCCCGAGCAAACGAATGCCTCGGGCCTGATGCGGATTGACCTCGATAAAACCGGCTTCGGTCAGCGCCAGCACATGCTTGCGCGCCACGCTGCGGGAGGCAAAACCAAAGGCCTCGCTGATTTCAGCGAGGCTCGGGGACTGACCGTGCTCCGCGATTCGATCACGGATAAACGTCAGGATGGCAGTACGGCGGGGAGTTAAAGTCGTCATGGAGTACATTTGTACTCTTTTGACTTTTTTATGGCAAGGCCCGCCAGTCAGCTCCCCTTTATCACGGGGCCCGGCATACCGCACATCCGGAGTCAGGCCCTACAACGTCCGCTGGCCATTGCCGATATCCTTGGCTTTCTCGATCCCCCACTCCATCGCGGCCTCCATGTCGAGAAAATGCAACGCCGGGTGATCATTCTCCTCAATGGCAGAGCCATCGGGTCGGTATACCCCGATGAACATTCCCAACGAACCGTCTCGCAGGATCTCGGCCTTGACCTTGATGCTGCAATCGTTCGACAGCGTTTCCGTATGAACCATGTGGCGCTCAGTCATCATCGCGTTCCTCCGGGTGATTGAATCCAGTAAAGGCGATCTGCCGTCCCTGTTTCAAGTTCGACCCATCCGCCAAAAGGCGTGATTTATGGGGCACAAGACAGCGGCGTAATGCCACCTATACTACAAGCCACCGCCCCCTCGGGGTCTGCAATCCCAACAATAAAAAGCAGAGGTGGAACATGGTCTGGCAGCAAATCTACGATCCGTTCGGCAACCCGGTCATTTCAACCATCATGGCCGCTGTGCCGGTCGTGGTGATGCTCGCAGCCCTGGCCTTTTTCCACATCAAGGCCCATCTGGCGGCCTTGCTCGCCCTCGCCTCAGCGCTGGTCATCGCGATTTTCGCCTTCGGCATGCCGGCGAACATGGCAGGCTCGGCCGCCCTTTACGGCGCCGCCAACGGCTTGCTGCCGATCGGCTGGATTGTGCTGAACATCATCTTCCTGCACCGACTGACCACCGAGAACGGCTCATTCAAAGTGTTGCAGGACTCGCTGGCGCGCATTACCGACGATCGCCGCCTGCAACTGCTGCTGATTGCCTTCTGCTTCGGTGCCTTCTTCGAAGGGGCTGCCGGTTTCGGCACACCCGTGGCGGTGACCGGCGCGATTCTGATTGGCCTGGGCTTCTCGCCGCTGGCGGCGTCGGGCCTGGCGTTGATTGCCAACACCGCGCCCGTGGCGTTCGGCGCCCTCGGTACGCCGATCATTACCCTGGCCAAAGTGACCGGCCTGGACGAAATGGAACTGTCGATGATGGTCGGCCGGCAATTGCCGTTTTTCTCGGTGATCGTGCCGTTCTGGTTGATCTGGGCCTTTGCCGGGTGGCGCAAGATGCTGGAAATCTGGCCGGCCATCCTGGTCGCCGGGGTCAGTTTCGCCGTGCCGCAGTTCCTGGTTTCCAACTATCACGGGCCGATGCTGGTGGACGTGATCGCCGCGCTGATTTCCATGGCCTGCCTCACCGGTTTTCTCAAGGTGTGGAAACCCGCGACCGTGCACACCTCCGCCGCGCTGTCCGGGCGCGTCGACAACTCCAAAATAGCCGAAGAGCATGACGAGAAACCCATCGCCAGCGCGACCTTCGCCAGCGACGCCAAGCCTGCAGTCATGCGCGCGTGGATGCCGTGGATCATCCTCACGGTGTTTGTGTTCGCCTGGGGTACCCAAGGCTTCAAAAACCTGTTCGATACCCGCCCGGCGATTGATCCCGTGACCCACTCAGCCAAGCTCGATCCGCAAGGCAAACCGCTGCGCGAAGCGAACCCGATCTTTGCGCCGGTCGTCACCTTCGGCACGATCCACCAGCAAATCGAAAAGGTCCCGCCGGTGGTGCCTGCGCCTAAAACCGAGGACGCGGTCTACAAGTTCACCTGGCTGACCAGCACCGGCAGCGGCATTTTGCTGGCGGCGATCTTTGGCGGACTGTTGATGGGTTACTCCATCCCGCAGTTGGTCAAACACTATCTGCGCACGATCTGGGTCGTGCGTTACTCGCTGATTACCATCGTCGCGATGCTCGCGCTGGGCTTCCTCACCCGCTATTCGGGGCTGGACGCGACCATGGGCCTGGCGTTCGCTGCGACGGGCATCTTTTACCCGATGTTTGGCACCTTGCTCGGCTGGCTCGGTGTGGCGCTGACTGGGTCGGACACGGCGTCCAACGTGCTGTTCGGCGGGCTGCAACGGGTGACGGCTGAGCAACTGGGGCTTAGTCCGGTGTTGATGGCTGCTGCCAACAGTTCCGGTGGGGTCATGGGCAAGATGGTCGATGCGCAGTCGATCGTGGTGGCTTCCACTGCTACGCGTTGGTATGGGCATGAGGGGGAAATTCTGCGTTATGTGTTCTTCCATTCCGTCATTCTGGCGATTCTGGTGGGGGGGTTGGTGACGTTGCAGGCTTATGTGGCACCGTTTAGTCATATGGTGGTGGGTGGGCATTGAGCGCTGGGGGCATATCCGTTTCTGCGGTGATGGCTGCTGGCGGTTTCGCTCTTACAGCGAGTCACTTGGAAAAGCCCCAAGTAACCAAGGGCTCTTGCCCCTTTCGTTCGGTGGCTCGCTAATGCTCGCCATGCCCTCGCTCCGGTCCTGCTCCGTGGGCCCGCCGCCATCGGCCATCCATGGCCGGGGGCGGCTACCGCCACAGCCGCCGAGGCGGCCTGAAAGCCGACCTGGCTCTTTGGCCGTGTGCACACTCCCACATTGTGGTGGCTGCACTAATTTTGGATGTTTGCACATTCCCCCTGTAGGAGCCGGCTTGCTGGCGATGGCGTCTGTCCAGCCAATACATACGTTGACTGACTCACCGCTATCGCCAGCAAGCCGGCTCCTACACGAGGATTGGGTTCACACGATTCAAAATTGTAGGAGCTGGCTTGCCAGCGATGGACGTCAACGATAACGAGGGCTGTCTGAATGAACGCGGTGTCTGGGCGTTTTTCGCGGGCAAGCCTCGCTCCTACAGGGAATCGTGTGTGCTTTTGATTTTCACCACTCATCAGGCCGAGCGTTAGCTCGCCTTCCGCTTTTGATCTGGCTTTTGAGGTACACGCCCCCTCGAGAGGCCGAGTGGAGGTTCTGCGCAGTGGGCAACCCGGCATGGATGCCGGGTTAGCCGCGCACGGCCAAGGATGGCCGATCGC
>NZ_JAGYFZ010000087.1:0-26372 GCF_019946675.1 Pseudomonas sp. BF-B-15 | reverse complement strand
ACGCGGTGCATCTGTTCCACCGCATCGACTGGATCGCCAGCAAGCCGGCTCCTACAAGGTGGCGAGCTTCAGAAGTTTTTCGCGCCAGGCGGCTTTCGCTGGCAGCGCCAGGAAAAACGCGTTCCGCAAAGACTCCCGCGCCGGATAGCTGAACGGCACGCCACTCAACTCCAGCACTTCACCGCCCGCCCCTTCCAGCACACCCTGGGCCGCCGCCGTATCCCACTGCGAAGTCGGCGCCAGACGCGGGTAACAATCCGCCGCCCCTTCCGCCAACAAACAAAACTTCAGCGAACTGCCGATATTGGCCAGTTGCAGCTCACCCAAGCTGTCGCTCAACCCGGCGAGCAAGCGCTCTTGCTCAGGGCTCGAATGCCGACGGCTGGCGACGACCGTGAAGGCCTCTCCTGGGGCGGGCACGGTGCGAACCTGAATCGGCAGCGGCTCGGCGTCCTTATCACCACGCCAAGCGCCCAGACCGGCACCACCGACGTAGAAGCGTCCATTGGTCGGCATCGACACCACACCAAACACCACTCGCCCCTGCTCGATCAACGCAATGTTGACGGTAAATTCTTCGCTGCCCGAGATGAACTCCTTGGTGCCGTCCAGCGGATCCACCAGCCACCAGCGCTGCCAGCCGGCACGCACGCTCTGCGGAATGTTGGCGTCTTCTTCAGACAACACCGGGATGCTCGGGTCCAGCGCGGTCAGCCCGGCCAGAATCAGATGATGAGCGGCCAGGTCGGCAGCGGTGACCGGTGAATCGTCGGCCTTGGCGGTCACGGTCGTGCCGGTGCGCCAGAACGGCAGGATCGCGTCGCCAGCCTTCAATGCCAGTTCAATCACTGGCGCCATCAATGGATGAGGGAAAATCATGGCAGGAACACTCCGCGCTGGGTCAGCAAATCTCGGGTCAGGTACAGCGCCGCCAAGGCACGGCCCTCGGTGAATTTCGGGTTCTGGGCCAGGGCCGACAGCTCTCGCAGGTTGATCTTGTCCACGCGCATCGGTTCAGGCTCGTCGCCTTCAAGCCGTTCTTCGTACAGTTCGGTGGCCAACACCACCTGAATCTTCTGGCTCATGTAGCCCGGCGACAAGGACAGCTCGGTGAGGTGTTCCAGTTGCCGCGCGCCATACCCGGCTTCTTCCTTGAGCTCACGCTCGGCCGCCGCCAGCACGTCTTCACCCGGCTCGATCAAGCCTTTGGGCAGCGACATCTCGTATTCATCGGTGCCGCCGCAATATTCCTCGACCAGCACCGCGTGATCTGCGTCGAGCATCGCCACGATCATCACCGCGCCATACCCGGCGCCTTTGCCGACCAGCCGCTCATAGGTGCGCTCCACGCCATTGGAAAAGCGCAATTTCAGCTCTTCGACGCAGAACAAGCGGCTGGTGGCGACGATCTCGCGGGCGAGGATGGTGGGTTTCTGGCGCATGAAAAGCTCCTTGGCGTGAACGCGTTACTATACCCGGCCTATCCTGATTGTTGACCTCGGATATCTCTTTTACCGCTGGAGAAGTTTTTTATGTCCCTGCTGCCCTGGCGAGACATCGACACCGTTCTGCTCGATATGGACGGCACGCTGCTGGACCTGCACTTCGACAACCATTTCTGGCTGGAACACCTGCCCCAGCGTTACGCCGAATTGCACGGGGTGAGCCGGGCCATGGCCGAGATGGAATTGCAGCCGCTGTTTGAACGCCATGCCGGCCAGTTGCAGTGGTATTGCCTGGATTTCTGGAGCGCCGAACTGAAGCTGCCGGTGCGCGAGCTGAAACTTGAAACCGCACACCTGATCGCGTTGCGCCCGGACGCGGATACGTTCCTTGCGGCGATCAAGCAGGCCGGCAAGCGGGTGGTGATGATCACCAATGCACACCGGGATTCGCTGTCACTGAAACTGGAACGAATTGAACTGGCGCCGTATTTCGAGCGGTTGATCAGCTCGCATGATTACGGTTTTCCCAAAGAGAATCCGCAATTCTGGCAGGCATTGCAGGCGGATATCGGTTTTGATCCGGCGCGCAGCCTGTTTATCGACGATACATTGTCGATCCTGCGCAGTGCGCGGGATTTTGGGGTCGCGCATTTGTTGGCGGTGAAGGAGCCGGACAGCCGCAAGGGGCCGAAGGACACGGCGGAGTTTGCGGCGGTGGTTGATTATCGTGAGCTGATAGCGGGGCTTTAGACCGAGTCGCGCCTTTCGCGGGCAAGCCTCGCTCCTACAGGTTAGGCGTCGTTCGTGAACGAGGCGATAACCTGTAGGAGCGAGGCTTGCCCGCGAAGGCCATAACGCGGTCTTAAACCTTACTCAGGAATCCGCAACGACTGCCCCGGATAAATCTTGTTCACATCCTTGAGCATCGGCTTGTTGGCCTCGAAAATCTTTTGATACTTGTTGGCATCGCCATACACGCGCAATGAAATCGCGCTAAGGGTGTCGCCCTTCACAACCGTGACAAATTTCGCGGCGACGACCGCAGGTCCGGTCACCGCAATCTGATCATCCACACTGCCGACACCGGCGATATTGCCCACCGCCAGCAGGATTTTTTCTTTCTCTTCCTGGCTCGCCACCTCACCGGTCACCGTGACTTTGTCGCCCTCTACCGTCGCCTGCACATTCGGATTGCCCAGGCCGACCTTGCTGATGTGTTCCTTCAACTGCTCGCTGGCATTGGCGTTACCCGGCGTCAGCAAATCGATAAGCTTTTCGCCTGCTTCCTTCACAAAGCTAAAAATACTCATGGTGCACTCTCCTTGGTTTTTGGTTCCAGACGCAAAAGCCTAGACCAAGGTTGCAACACCCGGTTCCTACCCGACCAATGACGCCGCTTGCCCCCAGGCGCTAGAATCCCGACCTTCCCGCGCCCTGGAGCGAAGATGGACATCAAGCAGCTGAAATTCCTCATCGCCCTCGACGAAACCCGGCATTTCGGTCAGGCCGCTGCACGTTGTCACGTCACTCAGCCGACCCTGTCCATGCGCTTGCGCAGCCTTGAAGAAGAACTCGAGCTACCGTTGGTCAACCGTGGCCAGCGCTTCGAAGGCTTCACCGCGCCGGGCGAACGGGTGCTGGCGTGGGCGCGCACGGTGCTCGCGGCCTACGACGGCTTGCAGGCCGAAGCCGCCGCCTGTCGCGGCAACCTGGTCGGTACGCTGCGTCTGGGCGTGGTGCCGTTGTCGAGTTTCGACCCGCTGCCGCTGCTGCAACGCTTGCACGGCGAACACCCGAACCTGCGCTTCGAACTCTCGGCGCTGAGCTCCGAACAGATCCTCGAACAACTGGCGAACAATCGCCTGGATCTTGGCGTGTCGTACCTGGAGCGTCTGGACGCCGAACGTTTCGATTCCCTGGCGTTCAGCGAAACCCGCATGGGCCTGCTCTACGATCAGCGCTTCTTTACCTTCGGCGAGGCGCCGCTGAGCTGGGAGTCGCTGATCGAATTGCCGCTGGGCATGCTCACCAGCGGCATGCATTTCCGCCAGTCCATCGACCACAATTTCCACAGCCGCGGCCTTACTCCGCAGCCGTTGTTGCAAACCGATGCCGTGCATCAACTGTTACAAGCTGTTCATGGTGGATTGTGTTGCGCCGTGATGCCGCTCGAAGGCGGCCTGGAAAACCTGACAGACCATCTGCGCCTGCAACCGATCGAAAACGCCCAGACCCTCGGCCGGCTGGGGCTGATCATGCGGCGCAGCGCACCGCGCTCGGCGTTGGCGGAGGCCTGTTTCGCGATCTATCAACAATCAATGACAAGCTCTTGATCGACGCCATCTATCGGCAGATCAGTAATAGCGATTAGACGCGACAACTTGTCGCGCATAGGCTTAAAGCTGACTAAACCGTCGGTGATGCCCCCATGAACGCCAAGCGTCCTGTTTGCGCGGCGCCAGCCCTCGAAACGCCCGCGCCCGCCGCCAGCCAAACGTACAGTTACAGCGATTTTCAATACACCGAATCGGCCAGCACCGCGCTCGCCGAGGAAGTCGCGTTGGCGATTGCCTATAACGGTATCAGTCAGGCAGTGATGCTCGTGACGCCGACGGACCTGGAAGACTTCATCGTCGGTTTCAGCCTCGGCAGCGGCATCATCGAAGACGCCTCCGACATTTATGACCTGCAACTGAGCGGTTCGGGGTCGGCGCAGTACGCGCAAGTGACCATCGCCAACCGCGCCTTCTGGAACCTCAAGCAGCAACGTCGGCAACTGGCCGGCACCAGCGGTTGCGGGCTCTGCGGCGTGGAAGCGGTCGAACAGGCTCTGCCAGACCTCAAGGTGTTGCCCGGTGCACCACTGCCGCCCGCCGAATGGCTCGACGGTTTGCGCCAGCGTATCGGCGCTTTCCAGCCACTCGGCCAGCATTGCGGCGCGGTGCATGCGGCGGTGTTCATGAACGCTCATGGCGAATTGCTGCTGGGTCGCGAAGACATCGGCCGGCACAACGCGCTCGACAAGCTGATTGGCGGGCTGATCCGGCAAAAGATCCCGACCTCTGGCGGCCTGGCGATTGTCACCAGTCGTTGCAGCCTCGAATTGATCCAGAAAGTACTGCGCGCAGGCATCCAGACCCTGGTCAGCCTGTCCTCGCCCACGGGCCTTGCCGTGCAATGGGCCCGTCGTCACAACCTGAACCTTATCCATCTGCCACAGAAGAATGCGCCGCGGGTCTACAGCCCGGCTTTGGAGAATCAAGCGTGAGTCAACACCGTCAAGCCGACCAGAAACCCGTCCCCCGCTACAAGCCCTACAAGGGCCCAGCCGGTGGCTGGGGCGCACTGATCAGCGTCGCCCAGGCCTGGTTGACCAGCGACAACGCGCTGAAAAACCTGCGCATCATGCTCAAGACCAACCAGAACGGCGGCTTCGACTGCCCGGGTTGCGCCTGGGGCGATTCGCCGGAAAAGGGCATGGTGATGTTCTG
Source organism: Pseudomonas sp. BF-B-15 (assembly GCF_019946675.1). Taxonomy (NCBI): domain Bacteria; kingdom Pseudomonadati; phylum Pseudomonadota; class Gammaproteobacteria; order Pseudomonadales; family Pseudomonadaceae; genus Pseudomonas; species Pseudomonas sp. BF-B-15. The sequence continues at coordinate 21,436 of NZ_JAGYFZ010000087.1, read as the reverse complement.
CGAGAACGGCGCCAAAGCGGTGAACTGGGAAGCGACCAAACGGGCCGTCAACCCGGCATTCTTCGCCAAACACAGCGTCACCTCGCTGCTGGAACAAAGCGATTACTGGCTCGAATATCAGGGGCGCCTGACCGAGCCGATGCGCTACAACGCCGAAACCGATCGCTACCAACCGATCAGCTGGGATGACGCCTTCACCCTGATCGCCAAACATCTGCGCGGTTTGTCGAGCCCGGACCAAGCCGAGTTCTACACCTCGGGACGTGCCAGCAACGAAGCGGCGTTTCTCTATCAGTTGTTCGTGCGCGCCTATGGCACCAATAATTTCCCCGACTGTTCGAACATGTGCCACGAGGCCAGCGGTGTCGCGTTGGCGCAGAGCGTTGGTGTCGGTAAAGGCACCGTGACCTTCGACGACTTCGAACACGCCGATGCGATTTTCGTCTGGGGCCAGAACCCCGGCACCAACCACCCACGGATGCTCGAACCGCTGCGTGAAGCCGTGAAACGTGGCGCGCAAGTGGTGTGCATCAACCCGCTCAAAGAACGCGGCCTGGAACGTTTCCAGCACCCGCAACACCCGATCGAAATGCTCACCAACGGCGACAAACCGACCAACACCGCCTATTTCCGTCCGGCCTTGGGCGGCGACATGGCGGTACTGCGCGGCATGGCGAAATTCCTGCTGCAATGGGAGCGCGACGCGCAGAAAGCCGGTGAGCCTGCCGTGTTCGACCACGACTTCCTCAATGAACACAGTGTCAACGTGCTGGAGTACCTGGGCACTGTCGACGATACGCCGTGGGAGCAGATCGTCGAGCAGTCCGGCCTGACGCTCGTGGAAATCGAGCAAGCGGCGCGCATGTATGCCAAAGGCAAGAACGTGATCATGTGCTGGGCGATGGGTATCACCCAACATCGCCATTCGGTTGCGACCATCCAGGAAATCGCCAACCTGATGCTGCTGCGCGGCAACATTGGCCGCCCCGGTGCCGGCCTGTGCCCGGTGCGTGGCCACAGTAACGTGCAGGGCGACCGCACGATGGGCATCAACGAGCGTCCGCCGGTGGCGTTCCTCGACTCCCTGGAACGTCGCTTCCAGTTCAAAGTGCCGCGCGAAAACGGCCACAACGTGGTCGAGGCGATTCATGCCATGGCCGAAGGTCGTGCAAAAGTGTTCATCGCTCTGGGCGGTAACTTCGCCCAGGCCACTCCGGACAGCACGCGCACCTTCCAGGCTCTGAGCAACTGCGACCTGACCGTACAGATCAGCACCAAGCTCAACCGCAGCCATTTGGCTCACGGCAAGGAAGCACTGATCCTGCCGTGCCTGGGCCGCACCGACATCGATATCCAGACCGAAGGCCCGCAAGCGGTGACCGTGGAAGATTCGTTCAGCATGGTCCACGCCTCCAACGGCCAGTTGCAGGCGCTGTCGAACCAGATGCGCTCCGAACCTGCGATCATCGCCGGCATCGCTGCCGCGACCCTGGGCAGCAAGCCGGTGGACTGGAACTGGCTGGTGGCCGATTACTCGCGCATCCGTGACCTGATTGCCGATACGATTCCGGGCTTCAAGGACTTCAACGAGAAGATCAAGAATCCGGGCGGCTTCTACCTCGGCAACAGTGCCGGTTCCCGTCGCTGGAACACCGCGTCGGGCCGGGCGAATTTCCGTGCGAACGTCCTGCCCAAGGACCTGGTGCACGAGCGCACGCGCTCCACAGGCGTGTTGCCGGACCTGATCATGCAGTCGATGCGTTCCCACGATCAGTACAACACCACCATTTATGGCCTCGACGACCGTTATCGCGGCGTGAAAGGTCAGCGTGATGTGTTGTTTGTGAACGAGGCGGATATTATTCGCCTGGGGTTCAAACCGGGGCAGAAGGCCGACATCGTTTCGATCTGGGACGATGGTCGTGAGCGTCGGGTGAAAGGCTTCACACTGCTGGCGTTTGATATTCCTGCGGGGCAAGCGGCGGCGTACTACCCGGAAGTGAATCCGCTGGTGCCGCTGGAGAGCACTGGGGATGGCAGCCATACGCCGACGTCGAAGTTTGTGGCGATCCGGTTGGAAGCGGCGAGTGAGATCGGGTTGATTTTGGCGAAGTCTGCGTAACGCGGCAGCAGGTCTGGCCTCTTCGCGGGCAAGTCGGATCGCCGCACCGCTCGCTCCTACAGATCAGTAGTGATCTCACGGTCACGGCAAAACCTGTAGGAGCGAGGCTTGCCCGCGAAAGCATCCGACACGACTACACCTGTATCCGCACCGCCCGATTACTTTCCAATCGCCCACAAAAAAGGCCGTTTTTTCACAAAAACGGCCATTCCGAAGTAACTAAAGACCGGCGAAAAACACTTAAGTTCCAGCTAAAAAACAGTAACTTATAGAAATGTGCTGAAGTCGTGTTACTCGTCGGATTTCGATTGTCAGCCTTACGACACAGCCTCAGGATCGCGCCGTCATCCCCTTGAGGTTCCTCAAATGAAGTTCTCCTCGATTCTCTTGTTGTCCCTTGGCCTGGTCAGTGGCTTCGCTTCTGCCGGAGGCACCACCGAAGCAGGTGTGGGCGGCGCATTGGGCGGGGTTTTGGGCTCGGTCGTCGGTCAATCGCTAGGCGGCAACACAGGTTCAACCATTGGCGCGGCCCTGGGCGGCGCGGGTGGTAGCGCAGTCGGCGCAGACAAACGCAGCCGTGGCGAAGCGGCCATTGGCGGTGCGTTGGGCGCAGCAGGCGGTAACGTGGTCGGCCGCAGCATGGGCGGCACCACCGGCAGCCTGATCGGCTCCGCAGCAGGCGGCGGCGCCGGTGGCGCGCTGGGTAACTACATGGGCAACAAAAGCGATGATGATGACGATGATCGTCGTTCCTATCGCGGTCATGGTGATCGTCGCTATTACCGGGATGACCATCCGGGTCGCGGCCATGCTTATGGCCACCGCAAGCACAAACATCGCTATCACGACTGAGGCTTGAATCGCCTCGTTTACCGGTAGATCAAAAAAATCGCAGCCCAAGGGCTGCGATTTTTTTTGCCCCTCAAACCGCCAATCGCTCCAGCGCACCGCGCAACCCGGCAGGAATCGCCACGGGCTGATTCGACACCCGATCCACAAACACATGCACGAAACGCCCCGCGGCGCAGGCTTCGTCTTCACCGGCCTTGAACACCGCCAATTCGTATTGCACCGAGCTGTTGCCCAACTTACCCACGCGCAAACCGATCTCGATCCGGTCGGGGAAAGCGATTGAAGCAAAATAATCGCAAGCCGAACTCACCACAAAACCCACGACTTCGCCGTCATGAATATCCAGGCCGCCGACTTCGATCAGGTAGGTGTTCACCGCTGTGTCGAAGAAGCTGTAGTAGGTGACGTTGTTGACGTGACCGTAGGCATCGTTGTCGTGCCAGCGCGTGGTGATGGGCTGGAAGTGCGGGTAGTCGGTGCGTTGGGGCATCAGCGTCGGTTCCTGAAGTTGGATGGCCAGTAGACCGTGTCGCTATCATCGCTGGCAAGCCAGCTCCTACAGGATAGCGAGGACCTTGTAGGAGCTGGCTTGCCAGCGATGGCGCCACCACGGTCAATACACCACTTACCGATCAGCAAACCCCTTGCCCACCACCGCCAACTCCCCGATCAACCGCGTCGGCTGCCAGTGGTCACCCTGTTTGGTTTCCAGCTGCAGTAGCCGCTGATGAATATCCACCAACCCCTGCTGATCCGCCCAGGCCATCGGCCCGCCCTTGTCCGCCGGAAAACCATAACCGTTGAGGTAAACCAGATCGATGTCATGCGCCGACGCCGCAATCCCTTCCTGAAGAATCTTCGCCCCCTCGTTGACCAGTGCCAGCAAGCAACGCTCCAGAATTTCCTCAGGCCCGATCTCGCGACGCTGGAAACCCAATCCTTCGCTGACCTTCAGCACCAGCGCATCCACCTGCACATCGTGCTCAGCCTGGCGACTGCCCGCTTCGTAGTGATAATAGCCGTTGCCACTCTTCTGCCCGAAACGGCCCAGTTCGCACAGACGGTTATCCACTTGAACCTGCGGCGCATCCTGCCCCTTGCCCGCCAGCTCCCGAGCCCGCCATTCGAGGTCGATACCAACCACGTCGTACATGCGGAACGGCCCCATGGCGAAACCGAACCCCTGCAACGCCGCATCCACCTGATAGGGATAAGCGCCTTCAAGCAGCATCTTGCGTGCTTCCAGCACGTAGGTTTTGAGCATGCGGTTGCCAATGAAGCCCTCGCAGTTGCCCGACACCACGCTGACCTTGCCCATGCGTTTGCCCAGGTCCAGCGCGGCTTCCAGCACCGCCGGTGAAGTCTGTGCGCCACGAACGATTTCCAGCAGTTTCATGATGTGCGCCGGGCTGAAGAAGTGCAGGCCCAGTACTTGTTTCGGGCGGCGGGTGGCGGCAGCAATGGCGTCGATATCCAGCGCTGACGTGTTGCTGGCCAGTATGGCTTCGGGCTTGAGCAGGCCATCCAGCTCGCGGAAGATTCTCTGCTTGAGCTCGAGGTTTTCGTAAACCGCTTCGATCACCAGATCGACCTCGCGGATCGCTGCGTAATCGGCAGCCGCCGTGACCCGTGCAATGCGCGCATCCGCTTCAGCCTGATCAATCCGTCCCTGCCGCACGTTGTGCGCGTAGGTCTCAGCCACGGTGGCCAGTGCCTGCTCAAGCATCTGCGGATTGTTATCGACCCACTGCACCGGCACCCCGGCATTGGCCAGGCACATGACAATGCCACGGCCCATGGTGCCCGCACCGATGACGGCAGCGCGCTGAATGTTGAACGGTGTCTGGCTCATGGTTGTTCTCTTGTTGGCGATCCAAAGACAGACCCCACCATAGTCAGCCACCCGGCTTTTTTGAAATTTATTCCTGTGATGGGGGACATTCAGCGGATGGATGCACGTCCGCCAGACACTGACATCCCTGTAGGAGCGAGCGGTGCGACGATTCGACTTGCCCGCGAAGGCGTCCCCGAGGTCACCGCAATGGCTGATGGCCTAATCGCCAGCAAGCCGGCTCCTACAGGGGTACGGTTCAGCCTGAGAGGTGTTGCTCGACCCAAGTCCGTACCTCGCCATACGGATACTCTTCCAGCGCCGCAAACCCCGGAATCGACCGAGCCTTGAGCTTGGTGAACAGCGGCACACTGATCCCGCACAGAAACCGTGTCACCCGCTCAGCGGGAGGAATGCTGCCGGTGTGCTGCTCGTGCCTGTGGATAAATCCACCACACAGCGCCTCGAAGTTTTTATCCACAAGCGTCGGCAACTCCGGCGGTGAGGGCAGCCGCGCCACGTGCCCATGACACACCGAACAATGCCCGCACTGCTGCGGCGAGTTTTCGTCACCGAAGTATTCGGCCAGGCGATTACCCAGGCAGTGGTCAGTGGCGAACAGGTCCAGCATGGCGTGAATCCGCGCAATCTCGGTGCGTTCATGCCGGGTGAAACAATCATGCAGTTCGGCACTCAGCGCCTGAATGTCGAATGCCGTTTGCAGCAGGCTGTAGACCTCGGTCATCTGCTTGCTTTCCAGCTCGACCCAACCCTTTTCCTGGAAGTAATCCAACGCCTTGACCACCCGATTGCGCTCGGCTTGATGCTGCTCGTACAGCGCATCGAAATTCACCGTCGCCCAGGTCCGCGCGCGGCTGGAGGTCTGGATGATGGCCGCGACGAAATCCTTGCGCTCGCCCTCGAAGCGGGCCAGCAAGTCTTCCGGCTCCAGCAAATACTTGAAGCGATATTCAGCGTAATAGGCGTAACGCGGGGCGATGATCCCGCGCAGCTCCAATTGCACCAGCAAGGTCTTGAGCGGCAACTGGCGAATGTTGCTCTGATCGGCCAACGGCCCTAGCAGAAACTCCCAATGCCCCTCGGGCACGGCGGCTTGCAATTCGTCGAGCACATGACGGATGCCTTCCAGCTCCGGCGTGTCGCCGTAGACGAAATTTTCCAGCACGTTGAGGCTGTCGCGGTTGGCCAGTACCAGGCAGTCCGATGGCTGCCCGTCACGCCCGGCGCGACCGATTTCCTGGCTGTAGTTTTCGATGGATTTGGGCAGGTCGAAATGCACCACGTTGCGGATGTCGCTCTTGTCGATGCCCATGCCGAAGGCGATGGTGGCGACGATGCAATTGGACTGGCCACCCATGAATCGTTTCTGAATGGCTTCGCGTTGTTCGTGGGGTAAACCGGCGTGATAGGCCTCGGCCTGAATACCGTTGCGATTCAAGTGTTCGGCGATGTGTTCAGCGGTTTTCTGCAGCGTGACGTAGACGATGCTCGGCTGGTTGGGACGCTCGCTCATCCATTCGACCAAGCGTCGGCGTTTGTCCTGACCGCGCACCGGTTCCACCAGCAAATTGAGGTTTGGCCGGTAGAAGCCGGTGGTCACCACGTCTTGCGGGGCAATGGCGAATTTCGCCTCCATGTCGGCGATCACTTTCGGGGTCGCGGTGGCGGTCAGCAACAGCGCTTGAGGAATGTTGAACTGACGCTGATAGTCCGGGAGTTTGAGGTAGTCGGGGCGGAAGTTATGGCCCCACTCCGAGATGCAATGCGCCTCGTCCACCACCAGCAGCGAGATGGGCACTTGCTGCAAGAAATTGCGGAAGCGCTCGTTCTTCAGGCGCTCCACGGAAATCATCAGAATCTTCAATTCGCCGGACTTGGCGCGAGCCATCACGTCACCGGCGTCATCGCGGCTTTGAGCCGAATCGATACTGCCTGCCGAAATGCCATGGCGCTGCAGAAACGCCAATTGATCCTGCATCAACGCGAGCAGCGGCGAGACCACCAGCGTCAGGTGCGGCAGCAACACCGCCGACATCTGGTAACACAGGGACTTGCCTGAACCCGTAGGGAAAATCGCCGCCGCCGAGCGCCCGGCCATCACCGCGCTGACCACCGCCTCCTGGCCGGGTCGAAACTGTGGATAACCGAAAACCTGTTCCAGGGTGTTGTGCATAAGCTGTCACTCCGTTGACCGCTGCGAAGCCCAAAGCCTAGCCGGTGATCGCAGCGAGTCGAGAAAAGGTCGGGGGCAAAAACGATACGGGATGATACAGCGGATAGCGCGGAGGGGATTGCGGGGGTTGAGGAATATGGCGACCGGTAGATCGCCATCGCTGGCAAGCCAGCTCCTACAGTTGATCGTCAGTGAAAACGGATTTTGCGTATGACCCAAAACCCTTGTGGGAGCGAGCCTGCTCGCGATGACGCCAGCCCAATCACCACAATAATCATGAAATGTCTCAGGGCACCAACACCGCCACCCGCAGCTGTTCATTCAACATCTGCTCATGAAACACCTGGCTCTTGCTCGCCCACACCGCATGGGCCGGGCTGATTTCGCCGGTGAACGCCGCCGCCAACTGACGCAAATCAGCGACGCTTCGCACACGCGGGCAGAACGGTTCGCCGTCGCAGTTCTGACTGGCGTTGCGGTAGGTGGTCAGCAACCTATCCCACAACCCGTCACGCACTTGTCGCACAGACTTGAGCTTCAATGCCTGCACGCCCAGACGCTGTTTCAGCCCCTGTTCGTCCAGCGATTCGCTGGCCAGCAACGCCTTGCCGAACATCAGCACCTCAGCGCGGGACGCGGTGTCCATGTTCGCCTGCGTGGTGAGAGCATCCGGCCAACCGGTGCGGGCCATGTTGGCCAGCATCATCGAACTGCCAGCGTCGGCCGCGCCCGTCAAACGACAAACACCCGCCCACAACAACAAAACCGAGGCCATACGTAGCCACTGCATACCTAATTCCCTTTAAGTGCCTAACCAGGCATTTTCGAAATGCCCTACAGATTCTGGCGCGCACCATACAGAGGTTTACTGCGCCGCGCCTGATAAACACGTAGGAAATTTCACCAGTAGGGGTTTCGGTGAAAAAAACCTCGGGAATCACGTAGGGCCAATGCCCGAAGACCAGTAAATCCCCTACACACTCTGTCGATTGCGGCTGTATTGCCGCAGCCCGCCGTCCCCTTCATAGTTTTCGGCGCGGCTGAAACAGTGTGTCGGCCTGCCCGACTTCCCAAAGGACTGCTCCCGATGCAAGACCGCTACCGCCCCCTCAAAAGCAGCTACAGCGACACCCCGGTCCTGGTCATCGACACCGAGGCCGACCCACACGAAATCCTCGACGCCGCCCGCCAACGCATCCACGCCGCCAGCGACCTGCTCGAAACCCTGTATTGCCTGTGCTTCAAACAGGCCGACGCAAGCGACATCCCCAACATCGTCAACGCCCTCTACCTGCTGACCCAGGACGGCAACGAACTCCTCGACATCGCCCGCCAACGCCTCCCAAAACTCACCGCCGGCTAATGCCCACCACCCCTTCTGTAGGAGCGAGCGATGCGGCGACCCGACTTGCCCGCGAAGAACGATAACGCGGTGTACCTGACTAAAAATTTCGGCTGGGGATAACTCCGTAGGCAACGCCCTATCAAAGCTTCATCCCGGTCCTACAACACAAGACACCTTGTCGCCTATCGTCAACCGGCAGCTCATATCTATAGTCGGACCGTCGCTGCCAATTCAGCGACTCAGGTTTGGTCACCTGAATTTGAGAGAAAACTTATGCATGCCCTTGTATGCTGCCGACTTCTTTTGTGTCGGCACGCTTTATGGCGGCTGTGTTTGGGACGCTTCTGCGTACCCGGGTTTTCTCTCCCTGGTTGACCAACCTGAACACAGTCCGCCACCCATCGTTTGGTCACGATAGTGGCGGGTCTTCAGCTACATAAAAGAGAAAATTCAAATGAATACCTGGAACCCGCTCACCGATCGCTACCGCCCACTCCAAACCAACCTCACCGATTCCCCACCCCTGATCATCGACACAGAAGCCAACCCGCAAGACATCCTCGAAGCCGCCCTCCAGCGCATCCGAGCCTCCAGCGAACTACTCCGAACCCTGCATTGCCAATCCTTCGAGCAAGGCGATCTAGAAGACATCCCCCACATCACCCACGCGCTCTACCTCCTGACCCAGGATGGCTGCGACCTGCTAAAAGTCGCCCAGCAACGCATGATGGGCTGGAAAGCCCCTGCCTGACGCTAAGCGCTAACAGGTAAGCCGAACCCTTGTGGGAGCCGGCTTGCCTGCGCCTCGCAGGATTCGACACGTCGCCAGAGGACATCCTCACTCCACTTCCTGCGCGAGAGGAAGTGCTCGCCAAATACCGGGAAGACAATCCGTCACAATCTGCTCCTGCCCTTCCCACCACACCTGACGACCAATAAGATCCGCCCAAGCCCAACCGGACGCCCCCGAATGAACCTCGCCTCCAATTTCCCCGACGACCAAACCATGCACCTGCTCATGCAGCTGCTGCACGAGGAACTCGGCCTGCCCGAACGCAAAACCATCAGCCTCACCACCTCGATCAACTTCGACCTGGGCTGCGACGGTGCCGATGCTCAAAACCTGATGGAAGCACTGGAGGAACAGTTCGCCATCGACCTCATCGATTACGACGCCTATCGCTACTTCCAACCCGAAGGCTACGATGTCTTCCTCAAACGCAGGGCCAAGGGGCGTGGCGACAAAGTCCCGCTTACCATCGACATGCTCTACCAGGCCATCAAGGCCCGACGCTGGGACACTCAGACGCTGGAAGGCTTCTAACGTCCGCAGCACACACCTATAAGGACATAGCGTGGACGTACTGATGGGTTTACTCGCCGCCTTACTGTGGGGCGGCACGGATTTTCTGGTGGGTTTGAATGCCCGCGCAGTGGGCGTCAAACGCGCGGTGTATTTCGGTCAGGCGCTGGGTTTCAGCATCATGAGCCTGCTGTTGCTTGCCTTCCCCGCGTTCATCCTCAAATCGATATCCGCGTCACTCACTGTCTGGCTGTTCGGCATTGTCGCCGCGGTGCTGACGGTGTCTGGTGCCCTCGCGTTGTCCAAAGCCTTTGCCCTCGGCAAAGCGTCCATCGTTGCGCCGCTGGTAACTTCTTATGGCGTTGTGACGACGTTGCTGTCCTGGGCCGGAGGTGAGCAGATCAGCCTGATTCAGCTGCTTTGCATTGCTCTGTGCGTGATCGGGGTGATTCTCTCCAGCATTCATTCCGACTCGAAAATCCCACACACCACTCAAGCCAGCAGCTCGATTGCCTATGCGTTGCTGGCCGCGGTTTTCTACGGCACCAGTTTCTGGCTGCAAGGCCACTTTGTGCTTCCGGTCCTTGGTCCGGTGACGATGCTTTGGCTCGCTTATCTGGTTGGTCTGATCGTGCTGGTGGTGATCGTCCTGAGGATCGAGGACGGACTGAAAATTCCACCGCTGAAAAACTGCATGACGCTGACCGGCGCCAGCTTGATGAACCTGGGTGGGTTTTCTTCTTTCGCCTGGGGCGCGGTGGCAGGATCGGTTTCGGTGGTGACCGTGATCAGTACGTTGTCTGGAGGAATCGCGGCGATTCTGGGGTACGTATTTTTCAAGGAAAGGCTGGCAAAGTTACAGGTGCTTGGCGTGGTTCTGGTGTTGGTGGGCGCGTTCGTTTTGCACCTGAAAACCTGAGCCGCCCCCACAAAAAAGGCATCTTACGGAATCCAATACCTGTAGGAGCCAGCTTGCTGGCGATGGTGGTTAACGATAACGCGTGCTGTCTGGATAAACGCGGCGCACTTGGGTTTATCGCCAGCAAGCTGGCTCCTACAGGTAATGCGTTACCCACAAAAAAGCCGCCCCAAAGGGCGGCTTTTTCATTACATCAAACCAACTCTTACAACTTCGGCCCAGCAGCCTTGATCGCGTCGCTCACTTCGAACTTCTTGAAGTTCTCAACGAACAACCCGGCCAGTGCTTTAGCCGCTTCATCGTAAGCAGCCTTGTCAGCCCAGGTGTTACGTGGGTTCAACAGGCCAGTTTCAACGCCCGGTACGGCCAGTGGCACGTCGAGGTTGATGGTGTCGAGGTGTTCGGTTTCAGCACCGATCAACGCGCCGCTCTGGATCGCTGCGATGACGCCGCGAGTGGTCGGGATGTTGAAGCGTTTGCCGACGCCGTAGCCGCCGCCGGTCCAGCCGGTGTTGACCAGGTAGACCTTGGAGCCGAAGCCGCGGATGCGCTTGATCAGCAGTTCTGCGTATTCGCCGGCCGGACGCGGGAAGAACGGTGCGCCGAAGCAGGTGGAGAAGGTCGACTTGATGCCGCTGCCGGAACCCATTTCGGTCGAGCCCACCAGTGCGGTGTAGCCGGACAGGAAGTGGTAGGCCGCTTGTTCTTCGCTGAGGATCGACACTGGCGGCAGTACGCCGGTCAGGTCGCAGGTCAGGAAGATCACAGCGTTTGGCTCGCCACCGAGGTTCTTCTCGGAACGCTTGGCAACGTGCTCCAGCGGGTAGGCTGCGCGGCTGTTCTGGGTCAGGCTGACATCGGCGTAGTCGGCGTGCTTGGCGTCGTCGATCACGACGTTTTCCAGGACTGCGCCGTGCTTGATGGCTTTCCAGATGACCGGCTCGTTCTTCTCGGACAGGTCGATGCACTTGGCATAGCAACCGCCTTCGATGTTGAAGACAACGCCTTCGCCCCAGCCGTGTTCGTCGTCACCGATCAGGTAACGGCTTTCGTCGGCCGACAGGGTGGTTTTACCGGTGCCGGACAGGCCGAAGAACAGGGTCACGTCGCCCGCTTCGCCGATGTTGGCGGCGCAGTGCATCGGCAGTACGTCAGCGGCCGGCAGCAGGAAGTTCTGCACCGAGAACATGGCTTTCTTCATTTCACCGGCGTAACGCATGCCGGCGATCAGCACTTTCTTCTGTGCGAAGTTGATGATCACGCAACCGTCGGAGTTGGTGCCGTCACGCTCTGGCACGCATTCGAAGTTGGCAACGTTGAGCACTTGCCACTCAGCACGACCCGCCGGGTTGTACTGGGCCGGGTTGATGAACAGGCAACGACCGAACAGGTTCTGCCAGGCAGTCTGGGTGGTCATCTTCACGGCCAGGTAGTGATCTTCGGCCGCGCCTACATGCACGTGGGAAACGAAATGATCTTGCGCGTTGTTGAACGCCTCGACGCGAGCCCACAGGGCATCGAACTTGTCGGCCGGGAACTTGCGGTTGATCGGGCCCCAGGCGATAGCGGCCTGGGTGGTCGGCTCTTCAACGATGAAACGATCGACTGGCGAGCGACCGGTACGGTGACCGGTGCGAACAACCAGCGCGCCGGTATCGGCAAGCTCGCCTTCACCGCGATTCAGGGCTTCTTTAACCAGATCATCAACACTCAGATCGGTGTACACGGCGTTATTGGCTTGCGTCATGAGGTTCCCCGTCGGCCAGTGGCCGAGTGCTCCAAACGTTTTGTAGTAGAAAGTCGTGCACTACTACCGCGAAAAAAGTGGGCCGGATTATGCCAGAAACGCCCAAAAAAAGTAGGGCCCTCCCGTCGTAACGGCGTTATTCCGGCACTTTCCAGTGAATTTACCTGCGCTGAACCGTTTTAGTGACGGGTATCTGACGGCGTGTCGACGCCCGCACCGGCGAATAATTGAACAATATCGGCGGCGTCGAACAGGTAACGTTCATTGCAGAACTGACAGTCGACCTCGATGTTGCCACCGTGTTCGACGACCAGGCTCTGCGCATCTTCCAGACCCAAACTGACCAGAGCATTGGCAGAACGTTCGCGCGAGCAGCTGCAACGGAAGCGCAATTTCTGCACATCGAACAGCCGGACCTGCTCTTCATGGTAGAGACGATGGAGCACGGTTTCGTTGTCCAGACCGAGCAATTCATCGGCGGTCAGGGTACTGCCCAACGCGGTGATGTGCTGCCAGCTGGCGGCGCGTTCTTCTTCGTCTTTCAGGCGGTCGGCAGGCAGTTGCTGCAGCAACAGGCCACGGGCGCGACGGCCATCGGCGTACAGCCAGAAACGCGTGCCCACCTGTTGCGACATCACGAAGTAGTTAGTGAAGCACTCCGAGAGGGTTTCGCCATCCAGGTCGACGATGCCCTGATAACGCTGGCCCACGGTCGGGTCGACGGTCAGCGCCAATACGCCGTTGGGCATCAGGTCGGCGAGGGTGGCGTCGGGGGCGATCTGGTCAGCCTCGTAACGGGCCAGACCACGGATGTCACGTTCGCTGGAGCATTCGATCATCAGCAACGGGATCGGGCCGTCGGACCGCGCCTGAAGAATCAGCAGACCATCAAACTTCAAGGTGCCGACCAGCAACGACGCGGCGGCCATCAGTTCGCCAAGCAGTTGCGCAACCGGCTCCGGATACGGGTGTTTGGCAAGGACCTCGGCGTAGCTGCGCTCCAACGAAACCAGCTCGCCGCGGGTGTCGCTGTCATCGAAGATGAAGCGTTGGGTGTAGTCGGTATCCGGTAGATCGGTCATAGGTCTGGGTATCTGAAGTAAATGATAAAAAGGTTACAAACGAGAAAATCGCGCCTCTGTAGCACCGTTTTGGTGCGCACTGTTCAGCCATGGGAGGCATTTTATGAACAATCCGGTTTTGTTCCAAGCAAGGTGGAACGTCTGCCGGTAGCGCTGTGCAACTTTGTGCCGGTGGCGCTGCTGGCCTTCTGGTTATGGCCTACAGGTCAGAGGCTGTGTGTGATTTTCGACGAGTGGCTTTCCATCCACTCGATTCGCCGGTGGCGATTCACCCGATATGGCTGCGCATTCGGGTAATTGCAAGTCTGCGACCGTTCGATGCGGTGGTTGGGGATGCTAGTCGTCGGAGAAATATGGTGCGTAGCGCCCGATTTTTTCGTTGGAGGGCGAGTGCTGCGCACTCGATCGCCGGCAAGCCAGCTCCTACAGTGACCGCGTCGTTCAAACGTAACGCAATCTCCTGTAGGAGCTGGCTTGCCAGCGATAGCGTCAGCCCAGACAACGCAGAAGCAACAGCCTCACTCGTCGTTGCTGCTCCCACGAAATTTAAACAGATCCCGCCGCTGCTTCTTGCTCGGCTTGCCGTCGGTGCTCACGCCCAGCGAGCCCGCCTTGCGCATCGCCGCAGCCGCTTCGCGCTTGGCGATGCTGGCTTCGGTTTCGGCGTACAAGGTCTGAGCTTCCGGCGCACCACGGCGCACGATCGATAACGCCTGGACCACCACCGTGCGCTCCTCGAACCCTGCGCGAATCTGAAACTCGTCGCCGATCCGCGGCTCTTTGCCCGGCTTGCAACGCTCACCCCGGCAATGCACCTTGCCACTTTCAATCGCCGCTTTCGCCAAGGCACGTGTTTTATAAAAACGCGCGGCCCACAACCACTTATCGAGACGGACCTTGTCGTCCTCTTCGCTTTTTTGTGCCATGGAATTTCCTCATTCTGAAATATTGGTGAACTGTACTACCGTTTCTGTCGTGCCAGGATTTCCACCGACCCGTACTACAATGCGCACGCCACACCTCGCTTGCAGGGGTGGAATTCCGGGCTGTAGATATCTGTCGCCTTTTAACCATTATTCTGCGTGAATACCGCGAATCCGGCCGCGTGCGGCCCCAGCGGTATCCACCGGTTGAGTACCTTTGAAGACATTTGACCATTTGACCGTTGTCGGTCTGCGCGAGTGGGTGGCGCTCCCGGGTTTGGGAGTTGCGGGCCTGCGGGCAAAAATCGACACCGGTGCCAGCACCTCCAGCCTGCATGCCACTGACATCGAGCCGTTCGAGCGCGACGGCGAACAGTGGGTGCGCTTCACCGCGCACCTGGGCACGGTAGTGCAGTTGCGACACCGACGCTGTGAAGCACCGCTGGTGACGATGAAATCCATCAAGAGCTCCAACGGCCAGGCGCAGAAGCGTTACGTGGTCAGCACCACCCTGGCCCTCGGTGATCGGGTCTGGCCCGTCGAGTTCACACTCGCCTGCCGCAAGTCCATGCGTTATCGCCTGCTTCTCGGTTCCAAAGCCCTGATCGATGGCCAACTGGTGGTCAATCCGGGCATTAAGTATGTACAAGACAAGCCGGTGTTCCCGGTATCTACCTCCTCCACAGGTGTTGCATGAAGATCGCTGTGCTGTCGCGGAACCCGCGTCTGTATTCCACTCGTCGTCTGGTCGAAGCCGGTACCGAGCGTGGCCATGAAATGGTGGTGATCGACACCCTGCGCGCCTACATGAACATTGCCAGCCACAAACCGCAGATCCACTACCGCGGCAAGCCGCTGGAAGGTTTCGATGCGGTGATCCCCCGGATCGGTGCGTCGGTAACGTTCTATGGCTGCGCGGTACTGCGTCAGTTTGAAATGATGGGGGTGTTCCCGCTTAACGAATCGGTGGCCATTGCCCGCTCGCGGGACAAACTGCGTTCGCTGCAATTGCTCTCGCGCCGCGGGATCGGTTTGCCGGTCACCGGGTTTGCCCACTCTCCGGATGACATTCCCGACCTGATCGACATGGTCAACGGCGCGCCGCTGGTGATCAAGGTGTTGGAAGGCACCCAGGGCATCGGCGTGGTGCTGTGCGAAACCGCAACGGCGGCGGAATCGGTGATCGAGGCGTTCATGGGCCTCAAGCAGAACATCATGGTTCAGGAATACATCAAGGAAGCCGGCGGTGCGGACATTCGCTGCTTTGTGGTCGGCGACAAGGTGATTGCGGCGATGAAGCGTCAGGCCAAGCCTGGGGAGTTTCGTTCCAACCTGCATCGCGGTGGCAGCGCCAGCCTGATCAAGATCACGCCGGAAGAACGCATGACTGCATTACGCGCTGCGAAGGTGATGGGACTGGCGGTGGCGGGTGTGGATATTCTGCGTTCGAATCACGGGCCGTTGGTGATGGAAGTGAATTCGTCGCCGGGGCTGGAAGGGATTGAAACCACCACAGGGAAGAATGTGGCGGGGATCATCATTGAGCATCTTGAGAAGAATGGTGGGCCGAATATGACTCGGACCAAGGGTAAGGGCTGATCCTGACTTTGCGGCGGCAGGGATGCCGCCTTCGCGGGCAAGCCTCGCTCCTACAGTTGATCGCACTCCACTGTAGGAGCGAGGCTTGCCCGCGAAGGGGCCTTCAGCCCCGTCAAAGATGCCGGCCCTTTAAACCGCATCCCGAGGCAGCATCAACCCCAACGGCAACCGCACCCGCGCTTCCAGCCCACCGCCAGTACGATTGCGCAACTCAACATTCCCGCCATGCATCGAAGCAATCCGCTTCACGATGGCCAGACCCAACCCGGTCCCTTTACCACCGCGAGCACGATCCCCACGGGTAAACGGATTGAAGATCGCCTCCAGCTCCGACGGATCAATCCCCGCCCCACGGTCCATGACGCTCAGCACCACATACGGGGCGCTGACATCCCCAGACACATAAGCCGCCACCTCAACACCGCTGCCAGCGTGATGCAGCGCATTGCCGATCAGGTTGTTCAGCAACCGTTTCATGGACACGCGACGCAGCGGAAACGGCTGAATCGGCTCCAGACGCAGGCGTACTTTCTCTTCATTCTGGTTAAACGGCGCGGCGACTTCGCGGACCAGATCGCTCAAGTCCACCTCTTCCACCGATTCATCACGGCCATCGCGGATGAACGCGAGGAACTGGTCGAGAATCGCGTCCATGTCCTCGATGTCGCGGACCATGTCGTCCGTCAGGTCGCTGTGGTCGCCCATCAGTTCCAGCGACAAGCGCAAACGAGTCAGCGGTGTTCGCAGGTCATGGGACACCCCGGCCAGCATCAGCTCGCGCTCGCGGCCAGCCTGTTCGACGTCTTCGGCCATCTGGTTGAACGCGCGGTACACCTCGGTCATCTCGCTCGGTGTGTCGCTGATCGGCAGGCGCACGCTGCGACCCTGGCCAAGTTGGCGGGCGGCATAGACCAGGCGCTTCAAGGGTTGATTGAGCTGGCTGACGAAGATCCACGCCGAGGCGGTGGACAGCAAACCAATGGCAAGGAACCAGCCGAGCACGTTCCAGATTTTCTGGCCACGCAAAGGATGCGGATACAGCGGCACTTTCAGCCAGCCATCGCCCAGGCTCGGCGCCCGGACCCACAGCGCTGGCGGCGAGTGCATGCGTAATCGCACCTCGGTGTCGGCGCCGAGTTCGGCCTGCATCTGCCGCTGATAGATCTCGCTGTAAGGCCAGTGTTGCTCGCCTTCCGGCACGCCGGTGCCCACCACCCGGATCAGGGTCGCGGCTTCGGCAATCTTGTCGCGATTGTTTTCATCGGCCGCCCAATAGGCGCGCAGCGTCAGGGCGACGCCGTGGCTGTATTGACGATCCACCAGCACGTCTTCGTTCATCAACAGATAAACCAGGGTCAGCGCCTTGGAAAACAGGACGACAATCAGCACCAGCCACAGGGTGCGGGAGAAGAAACTCTGGGGGAACCAAACCGGGGTTTTCATGAATAACCGCTACACACTTGCAGGAGCGAGCGATGCTCGCATATTGCGGATCGCGAGTCTGCGGACAACATCATCCGCACGACCCGCTCCTACAAATCGCCGATCACTTGGTGGCGGCGCCATCCGGAACGAACACGTAGCCCACGCCCCAGACAGTCTGGATGTAACGCGGCTTGGACGGATCAGGCTCGATCATCCGGCGCAGACGGGAAATCTGCACGTCGATGGAACGCTCCAGGGCATCCCACTCGCGGCCACGGGCCAGATTCATCAGTTTGTCGCGAGTCAGTGGCTGACGCGCGTTCATGACCAGGGCCTTGAGCACCGCAAACTCACCGGTGGTGAGCATGTGCACTTCGTCACCGCGTTTCAGTTCGCGAGTCGCCAGGGACAGCTCGTAGTCACCGAAGGTCACGCTTTCGTCTTCGCTGCCCGGCGCACCCGGCACCGGCGCCGACTGACGACGCAGGACCGCTTTGACGCGAGCCATCAGCTCGTCCGGGTTGAACGGCTTGGCCAGGTAATCGTCGGCGCCCAGTTCAAGGCCCTTGATGCGGCTCAGCTCGTCGCCCTTGGCGGTGAGCATGATGATCGGAATCTGATTGTTCGCGCCGCGCAGACGGCGGCAGGCGGTCAGACCGTCTTCGCCGGGCAGCATCAGGTCGAGGACGACCAGGTTGAACACTTCACGCGCCAGCAGGCGGTCCATTTGTTCGGTGTTCGGTACGGCGCGGGCGCGGTAGCCCTTGCTGACGAAAAAGCGTTCCAGCAGGCTGCTGAGCCCCGGATCGTCGTCAACGATAAGAATTTTTTCGCCTTCAGCAATGTTTGCAGTGCTGCTCATTGGATGCTCCTTTGATCTCGGCGCGCATTATGGCGTAGCTGCCGTTATACGCACCGTGTGCATTGTTAGCAGATTTTTCCTTCACCGCCAGAAATCCGGGCATTGTGCCTACAGCCTGTGATGCCCCCGAATGACAGAACGCTGGTTATAATGCGCGGCCTTTTGTGTCAGGCAACGTCTGATCGTTACCGTCGCGGCGGCTTTTTATTTTCATCGCCACGGCAGTAATTGTTCGATTTCACGGGTCAACGGGATGCCTGTTGATCCAGGTAGCGGCGCAGGCCAGGCCGCTCAACCAGACTCGCCGAGCCTTTATCCCCGCGCCCGCGAGCCTGCTTTCACAATTTGTCAGGTGGTTTTATGGACAGCATCAACAGCCGCATCGCCGAGGAACTCGGCGTACGCCCACAACAGGTCGAAGCGGCCGTCGCGCTACTCGATGAAGGCTCTACCGTTCCCTTCATCGCCCGTTACCGGAAAGAAGTGACCGGCAGCCTCGATGACATCCAGTTGCGTCATCTGGAAGAGCGTCTGCGCTACCTGCGAGAACTCGACGAACGGCGCATCAGCATCCTCGCCAGCATCGAAGAGCAAGGCAAGCTGACCCCGCAACTTGAACGCGACATCAAGCTCGCCGACACCAAGACCCGCCTCGAAGACTTGTACCTGCCGTACAAGCAGAAGCGCCGCACCAAGGGCCAGATCGCCCTGGAAGCCGGCCTCGGCGAGTTGGCCGACGGCCTGTTCAACGATCCCTCGCTGGCCCCGGACACCGAAGCCGCACGCTTCATCAACGCCGAAAAAGGCGTGGCCGATGTGAAGGCGGCCCTCGAAGGCGCCAAGTACATCCTCATGGAGCGCTTCGCCGAAGACGCCGGCCTGCTGGACAAACTGCGCAACTACTTGAAGCAAGAAGCCACTCTCAGTGCCCGCGTGATCGCCGGCAAGGAAGAGGAAGGCGCCAAGTTCCGCGACTATTTCGAACACGACGAACCGCTGAAAAGCATGCCGTCGCACCGCGCGCTGGCGATTTTCCGTGGCCGCAACGAAGGCATTCTCAGCTCCGCGCTGAAAGTCGGCGACGAACTGCCGGGCACCATGCACCCGTGCGAAGGCATGATCGGTCAACAGTTCGGCATCCAGAACCAGAACCGCGCCGCCGACAAATGGCTGGGCGAAGTGGTGCGCTGGACCTGGAAGGTCAAGCTCTACACCCACCTCGAAACCGATCTGCTGGGCGAGCTGCGCGATGGCGCGGAAACCGAAGCGATCAACGTGTTCGCACACAACCTGCACGACCTGCTGCTGTCGGCTCCGGCCGGCCCGCGTGCCACCCTGGGCCTCGACCCGGGCCTGCGCACCGGTTGCAAGGTCGCCGTGGTCGACGCCACCGGCAAGCTGCTGGATCACGCCACGGTTTACCCGCACGTGCCGCACAACAAGTGGGATCAGACCCTGGCGATTCTCGCCGCCCTGTGCGCCAAGCACTCGGTGGACCTGATCGCCATCGGCAACGGTACCGCCAGCCGCGAAACCGACAAGCTCGCCGCTGAACTGATCAAAAAATACCCAGCCATGAAGATGACCAAAGTCATGGTCTCCGAGGCCGGCGCATCGGTTTACTCGGCGTCGGAACTGGCTTCGAAGGAATTCCCGGACCTCGACGTGTCGATCCGTGGCGCGGTGTCCATCGCCCGTCGCTTGCAGGATCCGCTGGCCGAGCTGGTTAAAATCGATCCGAAATCCATCGGTGTCGGCCAGTACCAGCACGACGTGTCGCAGCTGAAACTGGCGCGCGGCCTGGACGCTGTGGTCGAGGACTGCGTGAACGCCGTCGGCGTCGACGTGAACACCGCTTCCGTGGCGCTGCTGGCCCGTATCTCCGGCCTCAACGCGACCCTGGCGCAGAACATCGTCAGCCACCGTGACGAGCACGGTGCGTTCAAAACTCGCGCAGCGTTGAAGAAAGTGGCGCGTCTGGGTGAAAAAACCTTCGAACAGGCGGCCGGGTTCCTACGCGTGATGAACGGCGACAACCCGCTGGATTCGTCTGCGGTTCACCCGGAAGCCTATCCGCTGGTGCAACGCATCGCTGCTGAAACCGATCGGGATATTCGCTCGCTGATCGGCGACGCGAGCTTCCTCAAGCGTCTTGATCCGAAGAAGTACACCGACGAAACCTTCGGTCTGCCGACGGTCACCGACATCCTGCAAGAGCTGGAAAAACCTGGCCGCGACCCGCGTCCTGAGTTCAAGACCGCCGAGTTCCAGGAAGGCGTCGAAGACCTCAAGGACCTGCAACTGGGCATGATCCTCGAAGGCGTCGTGACCAACGTGACCAACTTCGGTGCATTCGTCGATATCGGCGTGCATCAGGACGGTTTGGTGCACATCTCTGCGCTTTCGGAGAAGTTCATCAAGGACCCGCGTGAAGCGGTGAAGGCCGGTGACGTGGTGAAAGTGAAGGTCATGGAAGTCGATATCCCGCGCAAACGCGTCGGCCTGTCGATGCGCATGAGCGACACTCCGGGCGAGAAAATCGACGGTGCCCGTGGTGCGCGTCCGGGGTCGGCACCGCGCCAGTCCCAGAACACTGCACCGCGCAAGGAAACCACGGCGGCGGCCCCATCCAACAACGCCATGGCTTCGCTGTTCGCTAACGCCAAGCAGTTGAAGAAACGCTGATGGAGATCCCGGCCGGGCTGACCGAAAGCGCGTTTTTCAAGCTGCTGGGCTGTCGCTTGCACAGCCTGGAAACCGGGGTGGCGCAAGTCGCCCTGGCGCTTGAACCCGAACTGCGCAATCGCGGCGGCAAGCTGCACGGCGGGGCCTTGTTCAGCCTGGTGGACATTGCCATGGGGCTGGCCTGTTCCAGCACCCACGGCTTTGACCAGCAGAGCGCGACCATCGAGTGCAAGATCAACTACATCCGCGCCGTTTCCGACGGCGAGGTGATGTGCACGGCGCGGGTGATCCACCCGGGCCGCCGCACGCTGGTGGTCGAAGCCGACGTGATGCAGGGCGACAAACTCGTCGCAAAAGCACAAGGCACGTTCGCTGTCCTGTAGATGAATGCCATCATTTTGAGTTAATTTCAGCGCAACGAAACCTGTGGGAGCGAGACCGGCTTGCCGGCGATGGCGATGTGTCAGTCAACATATGAGTCGCCTGACAATCCGCCATCGCCGGCAAGCCGGTCTCGCTCCCACAGGGATTGTGCAGTTCTTTACTG
>NZ_JAGYFZ010000086.1:0-26637 GCF_019946675.1 Pseudomonas sp. BF-B-15 | reverse complement strand
GGCTGGCATCCAGGAAATTCTACGCTAGGGGGCTGACCGTAACGTGTGCCCATTTTCGAAAGACTGGGTAGCATGATTAATGTCTGCTTTCGGCTGTGGATTCAACCGGTCGACGCAACAGATGGGGTAAATCGTCCAGCGCTGCGCCCCATTGGCTGAGTGATCACTTCCTCGATAAAGAACCGTTAAGAGCTCTCCAAACGTTGATGCTCAGAAGGCAAAACCATGCCCCGCTCAAACAGGACAGTACTGGCAAATTCCGTGAACGCTCTAACTGCACGGGGAATATGCCGCCTGCTCGGAAATACAAAATAGACACCTGCCTCATGGCTATAGCCGGGCAAAACTTCCTTCAGCACTCCTTGTTCTAGAGGGGCGAGTGTGGTCAGGGATGGCACCAGCGCTATACCCAGGTTTGCCAGCGCAGCGCCTAGCTGTGCCTGATGAGTGTTCACCTGAAAGCGGCTGTTGACGGGCACTTCGATCATGCCGTCTGGACCACGCAATCGCCATGTGACCGGAGTGCTTCCGATCGCAGGCCGCGTGATGCACTCATGTTGGGTCAGATCTTGCGGACTGATCGGTGTTCCATGTGTGGACAGGTAGTCAGGGCTGGCAACCATACGCCACTCAATCCAACCGATTTCCTTTGCCACCAGCATTGGCTCCACCATTTTGCCGGACCTGACGGCGACATCAATGCCGTCAGCCAGTAAGTCGGCGCGAGCATCGCTAAGCACAAACTCCACTCGCACGGCGGGATGCTTGGCCATGAAGTCCGCAATCAACTCCATGGGAAACCAGTTTAAGAAGTCCACGCCGGCTGCCACGCGAACCCGGCCGCTCGGCTTTTTGCTGCTATCTGCCAGATCCTGGGCAGACTGGTTCAGTGCGTCGATCTGCTCTGCACACTGTGCAAAAAAGGCCTGGCCGGCATCTGTCAATGCCAAACGGCGCGTTGAACGCTGCAGTAAGCGTACGCCGACGCTGCGTTCCAGTGCTTGCAGACGACGGCTGCCAGTGCTGGGCGGAATACCCAACCGTCGCCCTGCCTCTGCAAAGCTGCCCGCACGTACCACGTGAACGAATAGGGCAATGTCATTCAAGTCCAAGATCAATCATCCCAAAAATGCACGAGTACATGTCATTGCTTCATCTTTTCCCATAATAACTCCCGACCTAACATTGCGGGCACCTTTTACACAGGAAGCCTGTAATGACCCTCTCTTTGCATCACCCGGCGCAGCTTGGCGAACTGTATTTAAAGAATCGCATCATCATGGCGCCGATGACACGCAGCCGGGCAACTGAAGCCAACACTCCCAACGCTTTAATGGCCGAGTATTACTCCCAGCGCGCATCCGCAGGGCTGATCATCGTTGAAGGCACCTCGCCTTCAACGAACGGCCTGGGTTACGCGCGGATGCCAGCCTTGTTCAATGGTGCCCACGTACAAGACTGGAAGCAGGTCACCGCCGCAGTGCATGCCAAGGGTGGCAAGATCGTACTTCAGCTAATGCACGCCGGTCGTGTTGCGCATGTTGCCAATTTACCCCTCGGCGCAGAAGTGCTTGGCCCTGGCGCAGAGCGCGCACCGGGTGACATTCATACTGACGCACATGGCATGCAGGCCACCTCCGTGCCACGCGCAATGAGTGCCACCGATATTCAGGTGGCTGTCGCCGAATTTGCGCGAGCAGCGAGCCTCGCCATTGAAGCCGGTTTTGACGGTGTGGAGCTGCATGCCGGCGGCGGTTATCTGCTTGATTCCTTTTTCAACGCAACCATCAATCAACGCAATGATGCATACGGCGGAAGTTCGTCCGCGCGTAACCGTTTCATTCTGGAAGTCGTTCAGGCAGTGGTGGCTGCAATCGGCGCGACGCGTGTAGGCATCCGCTTCATGCCCCACAGTGGAGCGAATGGTGCATTCAACTATGCGGAAATGGACGCGCAATATGTCGAACTCTGTCGGCAACTCTCCAGCTTCGGCCTCATGTACCTGCACCTGGTGAACTTCGAATCGATGGGGCTGCCGCCGCTGCCGGTCAGCCTACGTGACGCCATGCGCGACGCTTTCAAGGGTCCGCTCGTATTGGCAGGTGGTTTTGACCAGGCCAATGCGGCAGGCGCACTGGAAAGAGGCGAGGCCGAGTTTCTTGCCTTTGGCCGGCCATTCCTGGCCAATCCTGATCTGGTAAATCGTTTGCAGGCCGGCGCTCATTTGAATTCCGCCGACTTCGCGACGTTTTATTCCAGCGGATCGCAAGGCTATACCGACTACCCGACTCTGGCTGAACAAAACGCATTGAAGGTTGAAGCATGAAGACGTCCCAAACTTATCGGCTGACAGCGCCAAGCCTGGAATCGCTGCAACTGTTTACCGAGACCGTGCCTGCCATCGGCTCATACGAAGTATTGGTCCGGATGCGCGCCGCATCACTTAACTACAAGGACAATTTCTACCTGGCTGGCGCACAGGGTATTCAGCTGCCTCGCCCAACCGTGCCGCTATCGGACGGCGCTGGCGAAGTCGTAGCGGTTGGTGAGCATGTAAATCGGTTCGCAGTGGGCGATAGCGTGGCGGGTAACTTTGTGCAGGACTGGCTGTATGGCCCCCTCGGCGATCACGCCGCAAATTCGAGCACGACGCTTGGTCACGGGATTGACGGCACGCTGACGCAATACCGTGTCTTCAACCAGGAAGGGTTGGTGGCATTACCCCGGAATTTGTCTTATGAAGAGGGTGCCACGTTACCTTGCGCTGCGGTGACAGCCTGGAATGCCGTGCGAGAGGTACGGCCTTCGGAAACCGTACTCATACTGGGCACCGGCGGAGTAGCCCTGTTCGCACTGCAATTTGCCAGTGCGCTGGGCGCCCGAACTATCGTCACGTCCTCCAGCGACGCCAAGCTGGCGCGCGCAGCTGCGGCCGGGGCGGATCACTTGATCAACTATCAAAGCGATCCGGACTGGCACAAAAAAGCACGCGAGCTGACCGGTGGGAAAGGTGTTGATCACGTCATCGAGACCGTTGGTCCTGATACGCTGGAACGCTCCATACTCGCAACGCGCCGTGACGGTACGGTGCATTTGGTTGGCCTGATCAATCCGGTTGGGAAGATTGACCCAATGCTAATTCTTGGCGGTACGGTCACAGTACGCGGCGTGCGTGTCGGTTCGCGGCAATTGTTCGAGGAGATGAATACCTTCATCGAGCGCAAAGGAATCCACCCGATTATTGGACACCGCTTTGACTTTAGCGATGCCAGGGATGCCTTCGCCCAGCAACTCAAAGGGCCAGAGTTTGGAAAGATCGTAATCACCTTCTGACGTGGAGATGCTCGGCCGGACGCCGTCGCTCACGCGGCTGCTTCTGGCCGATTGTTGTCGTTCACGAACGACTGCTTTCGGCTGTGGATTCAACCGGTCGACGCAACAGATTGGCTGTTTTGCAGGACGAAGCAGTCACCGATGTTCCGCTGCCAACATTGACCTGAATTGAGAAGTGATCTCTGAAGATAGCCCGGCAGCTTCGAACACTGCGCAGGTGAAGCTAACGGGTGCAGGGCCTGGAGCAGTTATAATGCGGTCTGCAACCACAGCCACTGCACTGCATCGATAAAGCGTGCGCCCCTCATAACCTACGGCATTCTGCTGTAAGAAGTCAGCGCTGTTCGATGTATGAGGAACCGTGTCGAGAAGCCCGGCCCTCGCAAGTGCCAGCGTTCCCCCACAGATACCGGCAATTGTCGCTCCACTTGAACGACTAGCATGAAGAAACTCTCGAATATCCGGTGCTTCTGCACGCTCCCAGACCATTCCTCCAATGACGACAACAACGTCCGGTTTCCAGTCCAGACATTGTTGCAAGCTGCTATCGACAGTTACAGCCAATCCACCCTGCGAGAGGAACTGCCCCGTAGCAGAAGCGAAAAACCTGACGTCGATCCCGTAAAACGGAGACGCAGTTCCAGCAATGAAAGCATATTCCCAGTCCGCAAAACCGGGTGTCAGTATCAATCCCACGCGTGCCATCAGTCAGAATCCTCCATGAATGCCAATAACATATGGCGACAACACACATACATCAAGGGCTGCTATGGGTCGATAGCAGTCGCCCACGGAAGGCGCGTAATGGTCCTAGGACGCTATTAAAATTCCTACACAAACCTCGGAATGCGTCACCTTCCCCGCCGTTCTGATGAAGCCTATAGTCCGCCCCGTCGCCCAATATGGCGATTCGGGTTTGGCGACCTGATCGGTCGGATGCAAAAGCGCTGTGCTTTAATGCAGTCGCTTTTGCATGCCCGCAAAGCTGTCTTTATGGCAGCTGTGCGCGGGAGACCTTCGGGTCTGCCGGTTTTCCGATCCCGGTTCGCCAACCTGCGTACAGCTGTCACCCATTCGTTTGGCGACGATTGAGGGGCAGTCAAACTTTGCCTTGATCGGAGTTTCACTAATGGATAGATACATGCCCCTCACCGGAATCGACCTGGTCCCGGCCTCCCTGCTCATCGACACCGAAGCCCCACTCGACGTATTGCAAGCCGCCGCTGACTACCGCATTCGCGCAGTTACCCAGGTGCTGGAAAACATCGCCTTTCGCGCCGAGATTGGTTGCGACACGGTGGTGTTGTCAGACTTCTCCAAACTGCTGGCCATTCCGTTGCGCGATGGTTGTGACTTGATGGATGTGGTTGGTCGGCGACTCCGGGCGCAAGCGAAGGAGTGAATGAAAACGGGCGCTACAAGCGCCCGTTTTTTTTGTCTCTGAATCTGACCACCCGTGTTGCCCAACCGCTGGTTATTTCTTCCTGCAAACTTCAACGTCGTCCTGAGTCCTTAACGCCGTGTCGATTCCTAATCTGTATCTGCAGTAGTCGATAATCCACTTCCGCTCCTCCTCCGTAAGGCGCTCTACTCTTCTGATCTCTCCATCATTGGCGTGGATGTTGTAGAACTTCATCCGAACAGTCGGGTGTTTCTTGATAAACAGGATGGTCTCGATGTCACCATCTTCAAGCGCTTCGTAGTACCCGATGTAGAGAACGGCAAGCACTAAAAGCACCGCTGCAATCAAAAAGGCTCGGACCGCAAACGGTGAGCAAACTGCCATTATTGCCGGTGCTCGTACGCCCGTCGCCCCGACAAAGCCTCCCATAGCATAACGAGCCCTACTACGACGGTTAAAATGAAAAACATGACTTTTTGCAGCAGATACAAAACGAAGCGCTCTGGTTGTTCGTCGAATACAAGGTGTTCGTTAATCGTGTTTCGACGAGGCCCTGTCAATGCGTCTAATTGCCAAGTGGTCAGAGCGTCATATAGTTCCAGAGCCAACACCAAAGCAACGAGTAGGAGTAACAGTGCACCGATGAAACGGTAAATGCGGGTGCGATATCCTGGGATCACAGAAGCTCCATCTTTCTAATCAGCTGATAACGTGGCGGCGGTTCATAGTGGTACCTGAGGGCGGCCATACGACAGGCCAGATATTCCTCGGGGCAAAAAACAATCAAGAAGTAGACGTGACGCTGCTCGCGAGACGCCAAAGAAGGCAGTCTATTCAACCGTGAACTGGTCCAGCAACAGCATAGTCCCCATGACTAGCACTACCCATCCCGCCGCACAGGTCGACTCAGCTGCCGGGGCTTGCTCGCGATGGTCTTGAACGTAGCCGCGGGGTTCCTGGAGTAACGCGGGGTTCTTTGGTCCATCGCGAGCAAGCTCGCTCCTACAGTTTGTGCAGCTGCCTGATATGGCTGCGAATGCGCACCCGTTTTTCGGCAGTTGCGAACTACACGTCAACACGGCGAAGGATCCATTTGTGAGCCAGTCGGCCGAAGCGATTTCCACAAAAAATATGTGAAATAAAATGTGAAGATAATTTTCGCTAAAGCTCCAATAAAACCTCTACAGCCCAATAAATTAGCGCTTGTTCATCAAGTCAGTATGTGAAATAAAATGTGAAGACTTTGATACGGTAAAAACCGCTATGTCCCTGATCACATCAAAAACCTGGCTCGACCCCATTCTCCCTGACACGTTGCCTCCATCGATCATTGCGCTCGCGGACGCGCTGCCCAGAAAGACGCAATTTCTAGCGGGCCGCTTGCCGTCCGAAACCGCTGCACGCCTCGGCCGTCTCCTGCAAATCACCAATACGTACTATTCGAACCTGATCGAAGGGCAATACACCGAGCCTGCCGAGATGCAGAGAGCGCAAGCGGCGCCGGTCAAAGACCGCAAGCAGCTCAAAAACCTCGCGGTTGAACAGATGGCGGTGCAAGCGTTGCTCGAACGGGCGTTGCGCCAGCGTGCGCCGTTCGACTGGGGTGACATGTTTGCGCCCGAGCTTGTGAGCACGACACACAAACGGCTTTTTCGCGGCGCCAGTGACGCGGAGCGCACGTTGTCAGATGGCTCGGTCATGCACCCCGGCATCCTGCGATCGATCACAGGTCAGAACGTTGTCGTTGGCAATCATGACGCTCCGGACGCTCGCGCTGTAGACGGAATGTTGCAGCACCTTCAGGCAGGATTCGGGCGGCAGACGGATTCCCGTCGCCAGCTGATTGCTGCGCTTGCCTACCACCATCGCCTTGCCTGGATTCATCCCTTCGCGGACGGGAATGGTCGCGTTGCCCGGTTGGTCACTCATCTTCAATTGGTGAGTCTGGGACTGCGACCAACGTTGTGGTCGCTGTCTCGTGGGCTGGCAAGGCAACACCAGAATTACTACGCCGCTCTGACCATGGCCGACCGCCCAAGAGAGGGTGATCTGGACGGACGAGGTCAATTGTCTCAGCGGCGCTATTTCGAATTCATCGAGTTCATGCTGCAGGTTTGTCACGATCAGGTCGATTACATGACCGCAGCGGTAGACCCGTCCCAAATTCGCGAGCGTGTCATACGCGCGTTTCACAACAACGAGAAACTTCTACAACAAGGTATTCGCCCGGAAAGCGCGCCGGCAATGATTGCGCTCATCACTCAAGGAAGCTTGCCGCGCAACGAATTCAAGACCTTCACCGGCCTTACCCCACGCCCGGCAATCGATGAGCTGTCGCGGCTGATCAAAGTTGGCTTGGTGGAAAGCCAAACGCCCAAATCCCGAATCGTCACACCCGGTCTGCCTGCCTGGTTTGCCCAGGATATTTTTCCGGATTTGCATCGGCGGTTTCAGTAGTTGTACAAGGGAAAAACGCTTTCCAGTTTTGGAGACTTGGAGCATGGGTCCAATGACCGAACAATTGATCGACGTTTTGGATCAACTCGCCACCGTGCTTGAAAGCGATGGTGATACCCACTGGAGCCAGTGGATTCGCAAGGCCAGAGCACACGTGATGAACTCTGATTACTACGGCATTGAATACTTACTGTCAGGTTACGGTGGAGCGGGTTCATTCAGTGACCTGATACTTGGTCAGAGCAGCATCAACGGCGCTTTTGCCTGGAAGCCCGGGCATGTTGAGTTGAACAATAAGTTTGATGCCTTACGCGATGAGGCCGCAGCGCTCGCGGGGACAATAAAGCGTTCACAGGGCTGATTAATCGACAACAATTCTGTCCTTGCCGTCAGGTAGCAATCGGCCAAAACGAGTCGGTAAGGCCGGGCCACAAATGCGAACGTATGGCGAACGCTTCCGCCCATCTCCTTTCCTTTTTACGTCTCGCCAGATCGGTTCTCACCGTCAAACCGCACCCGCGCAGCCCGAAAACCCTCCGCATTTTCCAACAACCAAGTCCACAACGGTACCATCCGAGCCAAAAAGCTACGCCCCAGCGGAGTCAGCTCATAATCCACCCTCGGCGGCACTTCGCCGTAATCAAAACGCACAATCAATCCATCACGTTCCAGCTGCCGCAGACTGCGAGTGAGCATGCGTTGCGTGACGCCTTGCAAACGCCGGCCGATTTCGGCGTGACGCAACTTCCCCGCGCACCCCAGGGTATGAACGATACCCAGCGACCAGCGATTGCCCGCATGGGTCAGGACTTCGCGCTTGAGTCCGTCGTCCTCGGCGCTGAGTGCATCGCACGCTGCTTGGGACTGGCGGATCACTTCCTCTTCACTCATTTCGTCATGCGGTATCACGCGTGTGCCTTCTTCTGAACGTTCGCCAAGGGTGACAGGATAGAAAAACAATCTTTGCTGATCATTCATTGGGAGTTGTCGATGCACCCGCTCAATCCTGCAAAAACCGAAAATATTCTGGTGCTAGGTGCCGGTGAGCTTGGCATGGTCGTACTGCGCGAGCTGGCCGCTCGACCGGAGGCTCGCGTTACGGTGATGCTGCGACCGTCGGCCATCGATACCACGTCCGTGCACAAACGCCAAACGCTCGAAGAACTGGGCACGTTGGGTATCGAGGTGCTGCCGGGCGATGTGGTGAACGATTCCATAGAGCAGCTTGCCGAGCGGTTTAGCGGTTTCGATACGCTGATCAGTTGCCTCGGCTTCGTCGCCGGTAGCGGTACGCAAGTCAAACTCGCCCGCGCCGCGTTGCAGTCGGAGGTGAAACGGTATGTGCCGTGGCAGTTCGGCGTGGATTACGACGTGATTGGTCGAGGCAGCCCGCAAGATCTGTTTGACGAGCAACTGGATGTGCGCCAATTGCTGCGCGCTCAATCCCGACTGCAATGGCTGATCATTTCAACCGGCATGTTCACCAGTTTCCTGTTCGAGCCGGCGTTCGGCGTTGTCGATCTGGCGCAGAACATCGTACGCGCCCTGGGCAGTTGGAACACCGCCGTGACGGTCACCACGCCGGAGGACATCGGCCGGCTGACCGCCGTTATCCTGTTCGATCCGGTGCTGATGAATCAGGTTGTCTACGTGACCGGTGACACCCTCACCTACGGGCAATTGGCCGACACCGTCGACCGCTTGCTGAGCCGCACGGTCGAGCGTGTCGAATGGACAGTGCCCTCGCTCATGGCCGACCTGGCCGCTGCACCCGATGATCCGACGCGCAAGTACCGGGCGGTGTTTGCCGAGGGCAAAGGTGTCGCTTGGGACAAGGCGCAGAGTTACAACGCCGAACGGCAAATCAAAACCACCACCGTTGCAGAGTGGATCGAGCAGCACTTGCTTTGATCGTGCTGCTTTTCTGGATGCAGCGAAGGAGTAAATAAATACGGATTCTTGATGTGCGCAGTGCTGATGTAGGAGCGAGCAAGCTCGCTCCTACAGTTTGTTCATCTGTAATTGCGGTCTGTGACGTCGGTCGTTCCCGTCACTGACCAATAGGCTTCTGACTCCCAGCGAACGGCGATGGTGTGCCAGTACTTGACGGATTTAAGTACGTTCGCAGCCTCAATATCGTTGGCGTCTAACGGTCGCCATCCGAGCCCTCGTCGAAATCCCCCCGCAAGCCGAACAGCTATTGGGTATTTGTTTAAGGGACTCGTCTGAGCGTCAGCGAGGGAAATCGAATTTGCGCCTCCCTCTGACGTTGGATTGGCTAACTGGACGGCGTCGTCTTCCCAGCCACAAAGGGGGCAGATATCGTACAAGCCGTACTCGCATTCCAAGGTTACGAAACCGCAGCAAGGGCATGGTAGATCACGCATACGACACCACCTCATTTAATGCTCTACCGGTACCGGTCAAGTGCCATTTTACTCAGGTCGGAGATTGTAAGAGCTACTTACCGACGGTCAAGGTCCGCTCTGGGGCCTGTTTCTTCCAAACGCTCGATATCGTCCTCGCCTAAGTAGCTGCCGGACTGTAAATCGATGACTTCGAGCGGGATGTTGCCGGGGTTGGACAGACGATGCACTGGTTTGCGGAACGGAATTGCCCGCGCAGGTGTCGTTAGTATTAGACGCCTTTGTGTCGAAATCCCGTTCAGATAAAGAGGTAGTTTTCATGAACAATATCATTTACATCGTTGGGGCCGTGGTGATCGTCCTGGTTATCCTGTCGTTTGTCGGCCTGGTTTAGCCTGCAAACAGAAACCCAATCCGGGGCGACGGTATGGCTCGATCTGAACGCTATCCGCTCGAGCGTAACGCCAAAGCCTGGTGCCCCCAAAGCATCCAGGCTTTTCGGCAAGTGAAGTTACTTCGACGCCTTACGAGGATCATCCTGGCTATCAACATACTCAAGGCCTAGCGGACCCGTTCCGTAAACTTGTGAAATGTACTCTCCTGATTTAGCCCAGTGAAAGTGTGGCGTATTGGCCGGAAGTATCACTACGCTGCCTGGGCCATAAGCAACCAGCTTGGCTGGATCGAAAACAGTACCGAAGCCAATATAGAAAACACCGGACATAACGGTATAGATACGATCCTCAGGGTGTGTATGGGGCATTAATTTTGTGCCATTCGGCACTTTTACCCTTACAACGTAGGGTGCTGGCTTGCTCGGGTCGCCGGCCAACACAGCCAGTTTCACTTCTTTCGGGAAAGCCGGAAAGCTGCGCCACTCAACGTCTTCATTATGTAAAGCACCGACCTTATCAAGCGGCAATGGTTGTGCCTGGACGAACGGCATTGTGGCGCTGGTGACAATAAGTGCAGCCAGACAAGCAGTTTTCATAATGTACTTAATCATGAAAGGCACCTTGATTACGCAGTAAAAAATTTAATGTCGTCACCTGCGCCAATAGTAAGTTCGGTGGGCAATTCGAGGCGAGTCGTGTGCGGCTTACTGTATTTGTCACTGGTGGCAATGAGAATGGTGTTGTCGCGCATTACAGTTGATACGCAATGTAATCAATGCGCTGCCACGTTCCGGCTGCCGGGGCTGCACCCATCATCACACTCACCAGAGGTAGGCTTCTCGCCCTATCAATGCCGTCAATGGTCACCATCACTTCAATGAAGTTCTCTTAAAAAATCCGCGGCGTAACATCTGCTCCATACCAACCAACAACACCCCGGAGCACACGATCATGAAACGCCAAACCATTCTCAGCATCGCTTTCTCGGTTTTTGCAGTTAACGCTTTCGCCGCTACCTCGACTCACCCGGTTGTCGCTGAAGGCGGCTCGGATCGTCTGATTGAAAGTCGTGTGGCTGAAGGTGGTTCGGATCGTTTGATCGAGAATCGTGTGGCCGAAGGTGGTTCGGATCGTTTGATCGAGAATCGTGTGGCCGAAGGTGGTTCGGATCGTTTGATCGAAAACCGTGTTGCTGAAGGTGGCTCCGACCGCCTGATCGAAAACCGCGTTGCCGAAGGTGGCTCGGATCGCCTGATCGAAAACCGCGTTGCTGAAGGCGGCTCCGACCGTCTGATCGAAAACCGCGTTGCTGAAGGCGGCTCCGACCGCCTGATCGAAAACCGCGTTGCTGAAGGTGGCTCCGACCGCCTGATCGAAAGCCGCGCTGTATAAACAAATCGCGTCACCGCAATACCCAAAAAGCCCGGCCTGATCAGCCGGGCTTTTTCGTGCGGGCGCAAAACACAGTCAGTCACACAGGTCTGCAACCCAAAAACCACCACACAAAACTCATGGCGAAAAATATCTTAGCTACTACCCTTAGCCTGAGGCATTGAGGCTACCTGCTTTCACTTTCCCGACATTGATCCAGTCGTTTCAAACCTGCCTGGCCACATGGAGGCCGCGCGATGAGCATTCCGTTGTTTTTCGCGATGTCAGCCGTACTGTTTCTGAGCAGCCCTGCCCTTCACGCGCAGCCAGTGGAGGCGGCTGCAAGCGCTGCCGAGCCGGCGCCCGTCGTGGCGGCGGTCAAAGACGCGGTGTTTACCGAAGAGCAGTTGGATCAAATGTTGGCGCCCATTGCGCTTTACCCGGACCCGTTGCTGGCTCAGGTGCTGATGGCCACAACTTATCCTGGGGAAGTCACCGAGGCGGTGACCTGGTCCAAGGCGCACCCCGATGCCAAGGGTGATGATGCGGTCAAACAAGTGGCTAGCCAGCCGTGGGATCCGAGCGTGCAGGCGTTGGTGGCCTTTCCGCAGGTCCTTGCAACGCTGGGACAGGATCCCGTTTGGGTACAGCGCCTGGGTGATGCATTCCTGGCGCAGCCCGACGATGTCATGGAGGGTGTGCAACGCTTGCGTCATCAGGCGCAAGCAGCCGGCAACCTGCAGAGCAACCAGTATCAGAATGTGACGGTTCAGGCCGCGGCGCCACCCGCGCCCGCACCAGCCCCCTCAGCGCCAGCGCCGGCTCAGCTCCCTGCCAACAACACCACCATTATCATTGAGCCCTCCGATCCGCAGGTGGTGTACGTCCCTACCTACAACCCGACAACAACCTACGGCACTTGGGCCTACCCGGCTTCACCGCCTGTTTACTACCCTCCGCCGCCCGCCTATTACCCCGGTTCGGCATTGATGGCCGGGCTGGCATTTGGGACCGGCGTCGCGATCGTCGCGTCCTTGTGGGGTGAATGTGACTGGGGCAATAACGATGTCGACATCGACATCGACCGCTACAACAACATCAACCGTAATAACCAGATCACCAATAACAATTGGCAGCACAACTCCATTCACCGCGATGGCGTGCCCTATCGCGACAACAGGAGCCGCCAACAGTACGGCCGCCAACTGGATGGTGCCAACCAGCGTGATGCCTATCGCGGGGACAATGCCCAGCGCGCCCAGGCCCGTGAAAAAGCCCGAAGCTCCATGGACAGGCACGGTATCGAGCGACCTGCGACCAGTAACCGCGAAGCCCGTGATCGAGCGAGTGCCGCCCAGACTGCGGGCCTCAATCGCAAACAAGCCGGTACAGATAGACCGAAGGCGGCTGACAGGGGCCAAGGCGCAGACAGACCGAAGGCAGCTGACAGGGGCCAAGGCACAGCCCGAAACACTCGCGAGAGTCAGCAGCCCAGAAGACAGAGCGCCGACGCCAATCAGCGTGCCCAGACGCGCCAAACGGCGCCACAACGGGCACCACAACGACCCGCCGCCAGTCAGGGCGGCGCCCGCAACAACGCATTCGCCGGCGCCCGCGCACCGTCCCAAACCAGCGCGCAGGTCAATCGTGGACGAGCCAGCCAGGCATCCGCGCAACGTCCCAGTGCGGCGCGATCAGCTGGCCATCAGGTCAGTCGGCCATCCAGTCCGCCTGCGCGTCAAAGGGGGGGGGGCCGTCGTTGAAACACTATCCTCGAATGAATACGCTCATGGGCCTGCCCGCTCAGGCTTTGGTGATCGCTGCCGGCTTGGCATGGTCGTGCGTTGTCACGGCACAGCAGGTATTTCCCACGCCAGAAAAAGCCGCTCAAGCGTTCGTCGACGCATTGGGTACGGAACACGCCGATCAGGCACGCCTGACAGAGTTGCTGGGCGCTGAATGGCGCAGTTTCATCCCGCGTGAAGGAGTGGAACGCAGTGATGTGGATGCGTTCATCAAGCAATACCACGAGCAACATGCCATTGAAAAAGCCAGCGACCGCAAGGCGATCCTGTCGGTGGGCAGTGACCACTGGACATTGCCGATCCCCATGACAAAAGTGGAGAAAGGTTGGCGCTTTGACATTAAGGCCGGCAGCGCAGAAATCCGCGTCCGTCGTATTGGCCGCAACGAACTGGCCGCGTTGCAATCGGCGCTGACGTACCACGACGCCCAGATGGACTATGCGTCAGAGGACCGTGACGGTGACGGCGCCCTTGAGTATGCGCAGAAGTTTTTCAGCACCGCCGGCAAACACGACGGGCTCTATTGGCAGGACGACGACAGCGGTCAGATCAGCCCGCTGGGCCCCTTGTTCGGCCAACGCATTGCCGACGAAGACTGGCACGGTTATCACTTTCGCATCCTTGAAGGCCAGGGCCCTTCGGCACCGGGTGGCGCCTACAGTTACCTTATCGGTGACAAGATGAGTCGCGGTTTTGCACTGATCGCCTGGCCGACGAAATATAAAGACACCGGGGTGATGAGTTTCATGATCAGTCATGAAGGCCAAGTGTTCGAGAAAGACTTGGGACCTGACGGTTACAAACTGGCGCAGTCGATGAAACGGTTTGATCCAGACGACAGTTGGAAGGAGGTGGAAGATCAGAAGCAGTAGTATTTATCCGCCCCGCCGGCCCGTTACCGGGTAGTACCTTTTAATCCTTGGGACCTTTAGTGGCGACCATAGAAAAACGGGACAGACGACAATTCTCATCTAATCGCAGCCTGTCCCTTTTTATGCTAAACCGAGCGCGGTGCTTCAACGGGAGGGGTGCCGTCGTGAAACATCGTTTTCAGTTGAGCACGCAGTTCCGGTGAATCGGTGTGTTTGTGAACACTGACCGCATGCTGTGCGGCAGCCTCGAGCAGTTCGTTTTCAGAGTCTGCGCAGAGCGCGACCGAGCATTTGGTATCGCTTGGAAACTCGCGGCAGTCGATGTATTTACGCGCCATGATCTTCTCCTCTCGTGAACGATCACTCGACGTAGGTCGCATCGAGTGTGCTGACGTTTGAAGTATAGGCCCGCCAAAAGGCGCGCCCCGATGTCGAGCGTCCGCAGCCCTGGCGTCAAAAAAACACGGTAGCGCTGTGCTATCAGCTTGGTTTACTTTGCCGCGATAACGCTGAATTTCTGGCACTTGCCGTAAGAATCTCTGGGGAAAAGACAATGGACGCACGCCTTAAGAACGTGGGACGAATCTTGGGCGTGACGGCGATGATGTCATCACTGAGCGGTTGCATCGTTGATCAACTGGACCCGTTTTACTATATGTACGGCGCTGCCGTGCAAGCTTCGGGAGGATACGACGACGTGCCTGCCGGTACGACGCAAGCTCCATTAGCGGCAGATCAAAACGCTAACATGCAGCGCCTCATCGACCGCGAGACGCCCGACCGCTATCGCTCGCGTAGCTGCGAGTACATTGAAATGTCCCTCATCGAAGCGGCGGGCTATATGACCAGCACCAATGCGCTGGTCAAACAGCTTGCGGAGGCCCGTAAAGTTGCGGCCAGCCCGGCCTGGCAGGAGAAAGGCTGCAAAACCGCCAATTTCCCGGGGGGCAAAATCGGTATCGCCATGGAAACCGTCGACGCACAGAAAGCGTCGCTGTATTCCATGCCGACCAGCGGCGTAGTGGTCTACAACGTTGGCGCCGGCAGCCCGGCGCAGCAGGGCGGAATACTGAGTAATGATTTAATCGTGGCGGTCAATGAGCAGCCTGTCGCCGACTCCGTAGAGTTCCGTTTGCAGTTGGCCAAGGCGCCCATAGGCTCCACGGTCAACCTCAAGGTCTGGCGTTACCAGGCGTTTCAGACTCTGCCCGTGGTGGTCGGGCCCGGAGGTACGCCCGTATCGATGTTACCGGTGAGCACATCGGCGGCGCAGAACACTGCGCCCTCCTCCCACCTGCAAGGCATGAACCTCGGCGAGGTGAATTCTTCTTATGCTAAGGCTGCGGGCTTGCCGTCGGCACAGGGTGCCTGGGTGATCGACACGGTCAAAGGCAGCGCAGCGGACAAAGCCGGCATCAAGCCATTGGATGTCATTGTCGAAATCGGCGGCCAGGAAGTCGCCAGTGCCCAAGACGTCGCTGATATCTCATCGCGCATGCGTGTCGGCTACAAAGCGACCGTGAGCGTCTGGCGCAACCAGGCGAAACGCGACGTGAAAATGGTCCTGAAAACTGACTGAACCTCAGGGTGTTGCGTTTCGTCCAGGAGCGCTACAGCCCGATAAACTTGAATAACCACACCCCTCCCATCCCGACCGCCAGTGTCAGGACTGTATTGCGAGTCTGCCAGGCGACCCAGGCCGCGATAATGGCGGCGGGTATCTGCGGGTTGTTCAACACGAACTCACTCTGCCCGTTGGGGTACACCACCGCTGGCAGCACAAGGGCCGCCAGCACACTCGCCGGTACGTAAAGCAAGGCCCGACTCAGCAATGCCGGGATGCGCAGCCGGCCATACAGTTCGACAAAGGAAAGGCGCATGGCGAAGGTTCCCAGGCCGACCGCCAGGAACATCCCCCACAAGGCTAAATCATTCATGGTGTCTCCCTCTCCACGTCATGGACCCGCGCCTCGCTCAATGGGCGCTTGCGAACCGTCTCGATCAACAATCCCGCCATGACCCCGCCGATGGAAGCGGTGACCAACCCAAGGTTGTAGGGCATGTTGATCGCCAACACCGCGAGCATCCCTCCGACCACCGCGGCACCCAGGCTCGCCGCGTTACGTATGCCGGGCACCAGAAGCGCCAGAAAGGAAAGTGGTATGGCAAAGCTCAACGACCAGGTTTCGGGGATGCTTGCGCCGAGGTAGACGCCCGCCAGTACCGACAATTGCCAGGACAGCCACATGGCCACGGCGGTGCCTGCATAGTAGTGATGTGCGAATGCCCCCAGCTCGCCTGAAGACAGCTTGAGACTGCACAGCGCGTAGGACTGGTCAGAAAGCATGTAGGACAAAGGCCACGTCCAGCGCTTGGGCAAGTGGTGCATGTAAGGTGCCAGTGACGCGCTGTACATGATGAAGCGCAAGTTGATGACCAGCGCAGTGACGACAATCGCCAGCGGCACAACCCCCGTATGCAGCAGTTGCAGTGCAACCATCTGCGCGGAACCCGAGTAGAACAGCAGCGTCATGCCCATGGTCGTGCCGGGCGACATACCCATGTTGATCGCCATAACCCCCGTCAGCAGGCCGAAAGGAACGACACCGGGACTCAATGGGATGAGCGCCCGGACGCCTTGCATGAACGCTTCCCTCGCTGTTCGATACGGCATTTCGACTCCTTGGTCTGGTGTTCGCGCTGGCGGTTCGATGGGCCGTGACGCCGTCTATTTTGCTGCGCGATACAGGGTAAGCTGGGGCCATTGCACGCCACGTGGGCAGATCTTTGCCTGGCCCAGGGTCCGCAGCCCATCGTGCGGTAGAGTGTGGACCCGGAGCCCGATGGGCAGAACCGACTTTTTTTTCGAGAAAACAGGTAGTTTTTGTTATGGCTAAAAGCTCCCAGCCTGATCAGGCCCTGCTCTCAATGCCGTCCTTCAAGGCCATGAGATCCTTCGTGGCCGCTGCCAAATACCG
Source organism: Pseudomonas sp. BF-B-15 (assembly GCF_019946675.1). Lineage (NCBI taxonomy): Bacteria > Pseudomonadati > Pseudomonadota > Gammaproteobacteria > Pseudomonadales > Pseudomonadaceae > Pseudomonas > Pseudomonas sp. BF-B-15. Next base: position 9,658 of record NZ_JAGYFZ010000086.1, on the reverse strand, counting down.
GAACTTCACCCGGGCCGCCGAGGCATTGTGTGTCACCCAGGCGGCTATCAGCCGTCAGATTCGCGAGCTGGAACTCTATTTGGGCACCGAGTTGTTCACGCGCACCGGGAGGGAAGTCAGGCTGACAGCCTCGGGCACAGCGCTCTTCGATGCTGCGCAGCTGTCCCTGCTCAACATTTTTCAAGCAACCGAAAGAATCCGTCGGGAAAAAAGCGACAAGCGCACCCTGACACTTTGCTGCTCGCCCGCCCTATCGGCGCTTTGGTTATCCCACAGGCTCAAAGACTTCTTCAGCGCCAATCCCGATGTCGACCTGAATGTCATCACCACCCAGCATTTTCTGGTGATGGAGCCCGGAATCATTCCGGACATTTTCATCACCCAGACCAGTGACCTGCGCCCCGGCTATCTACGAATCCCCTTGTTTCACGAAGTCGTCTATCCCGTGTGCACGCCTGGTTATCTGGAAGCGCATCCAGAACTGAGCACTTTGGAGGGCATGCGCAACAGCGTGCTGCTGGACCTCAACCCTTATGGCCGTTCCCAGTTGACGGAACAGGTCGACTGGAATGTGTGGTTCGCTTTCCAGTCCCATGACCTGAAGATCCCGGCCTCGGAAAATCCGCACTACTTCAGCAGCAACGACTACAGCCTTCTGGTGCAAATGGCGCTGGACAATCAAGGTGTCGCCCTGGGCTGGGATCATCTGGTGAGGCATCTGGTACAGCAGGGGCGCCTGGTTCGGCCGGTGACGGAAGAGCTGACGCTCAGGGAGGCGGTTCAGTATTTGATGATTAATGAGAAGAAGGCGGATGATCCTGCGTGCGGGCGTTTGAAGGACTGGCTGGTTGCTCAGTTCAAGTGAGTGATTTGCGAAGATGGCAGCTGAAAAGCAGCTCCTGAAAAACACCCGACGATGAAACACCCGCTGAGCGATTCAGCCACCAGCGTCCATGTGGGAGACGTTCGATGATTTCTTCTCGGGAACGGTAAAACTCACTGTCGTACCGGTGAGGATCTTGTGCGTCGGGTCGGCCACTTCCAGAAGAACCTTGTGAGCACCGGGCGTCAGTCCAACCAGGATAATCGGGCCGTCACTGGTATGCGCCCACGTACCTTTCCAGTCATCGACCGTCACGTGGAGGTGGCTGAGACGAGGTGAAACTTCACCCGCTGCCTTGCCAAATACCGGCATGATCCTGGCATGTTCTGTTCGATACTGGATGATGACAACGCCGCGGGCCAGCGGCTCGGCAAGCGGTGGATAGGCAATGAGTTTTGGCAGCGCCTCGGATTCCAGTGGGAGTATTGCCGGTGGGTGATCGGTATCCGCTTCTCCTTCACCGAATGCAGCCATGCAAAAAAAGCCGCCCAAGACCAGGACACACAGATTTCTGAGCGCGACGGACATGGCGTTTTACTCCCGCGTGATGTTACTCAAGGCTAGTCCATTGCAGAGAATGCATCGCAGGGCTGACGGCGCGTCTTTTGCCGCTCACTTCAGGAAGGCAAATACCGCGCAACCCTCTCATCCAATAGCTTGATCAGCGCCGGTTCCATGTACTGAAAAATATCCGGTATGTCCAAACAAACGACGCGCTTGTCCGCCAGTTCCGAACCAAATCGAGCCATCAGTTTGTTGCGATGAATGGGCTCCATGACAACGATCAGATCAGCCCACTGCAGCAGCTCGAGGCTGACCGGAACATACGCATCGTTGCTGATGCCCGCCGACGCGGTTTTCACGCCGGGCCAGTCAGCAAAATGCCGTTCGGCCGTGGGGCTGCGCAGGCGGTTTTGGCTGCAGATGAAAAGTACGTTCAACATCGTATGACTCCCGACAGTTAACGCGCCTGAGACTCAGGCGAATTACCGGGTCACGGCCGCACTCCGGGTGCCCGCGAACGCACTCGTGCCAAGCCAGCGCCACAGGCTTTTCGCGTCTTGTACGGCGCCATCCACACGCAGCTCTCGCGACTGAAGAACGTCCCCCGGCGTGCGGTCGCCCGTCCACACCTCGGTCAATGCGCGCACGCTGGAGTCCACGACGAGGGTCAGTTCGCGGCCAGGGTCGTCGCGACACAGGTCGGCTACACCCTCTTCAACCACGAGCCACCACGCTTGCTCGCCTGGCCGTGCGTCGCGGAACGTGAAGTGGATGACCACCGGTCGGGGCGGGAATGTTTCGATGCGCACGAACCGGCGCACGTCCCACATCAGCAAGCCCGCGTCGAGTTCATCATCGCGCAGGCGGCTGCCGATCCAGCGTGCGCCCCAATGACCCAGCGCCATGATGATCGGGCGCAACTCCTTGCCCGCCTCGGTCAGGCTGTACTCCCAGACTTTGCCCGTGGCCGTGCGGTGCACGACGCCGATGTCTTCCAGATGGCGCAGCCGCTGTGTCAGCAGGTTGGTGGACATCCGGGGCACGCCGCGGTGCAGCTCGTTGAAGCGCTTGCTGCCGCACAACAACTCGCGCACAACCAAAGGTGTCCAGCGCTCGCACAGTGCTTCGGCACCGCGTGCGACCGTGCAGAACTGACCGTAGCTTTCGTCCATTGCCTGGGCTCCGCAATTACAACGCTTCAGATTCTGAACTAGCCCCGCCACTTCGCTACGCGCACGCTCAAGCCTTCGAAGCCAAGAACCAAAGGTGAACGCCATGACCAAGGTTGCCATTATTCAGCGCCCGCCCGTGCTGCTCGATCGCGGCGCAACGATCGCCCGGGCCGTGCAATCGGTCGCCGAAGCTGCGGCGGCGGGAGCTTCGCTGATCGTTTTGCCCGAGTCGTTCATTCCAGGTTACCCGTCGTGGATCTGGCGGCTGGCGGCGGGAAAGGACGGGGCTGTCATGGGCCAGTTGCACACGCGGCTGCTGGCCAACGCCGTTGATATCACGAACGGTGACCTGAGCCCTTTGTGCGAGGCCGCGAGGGCTCACGCCGTGACGATCGTGTGCGGCATCAATGAATGCGACCGGTGCAATGGCGGCGGCACGCTCTATAACAGCGTAGTCGTTATCGGCGCGAACGGCGCAGTGCTCAACCGACACCGCAAGCTGATGCCAACGAATCCCGAGCGCATGGTGCATGGCTTTGGTGATGCCTGCGGCCTGCGTACGGTCGAGACACCGGTCGGTCGCGTGGGGGCGCTCATCTGCTGGGAAAACTACATGCCGCTGGCACGTTATTCACTCTATGCTCAAGGAGTGGAAATCTACGTCGCCCCCACGTACGACACGGGCGATGGCTGGATCAGCACGATGCGTCACATTGCACTCGAAGGACGCTGTTGGGTGCTCGGCAGTGGCACCGCACTGCGCGGCAGCGACATCCCCGAAGACTTTCCGGCGCGTGCGCAACTGTTTCCCGATCCGCAGGAATGGATCAACGACGGCGACTCGGTGGTGGTCAATCCGCAAGGCCGGATCGTCGCCGGTCCATTGCACCGGGAGGCCGGCATTTTGTATGCGGACATCGACGTCGCACAGGTGGCGCCAGCGCGGCGAGCGCTCGACGTCACCGGGCATTACGCGCGCCCTGACATTTTCGAATTGCAGGTGCGGCGCACACCGGCGACTGCGGTGCGCTATATCGACGGGTGAAGGCAAACCATTGATGGGAGTTATGCAATGAACAGTGAACGGTCTTACAAGGGCAGTTGTTTTTGCGGCGCAGTCGAGCTCACGGTCAGTGGCGAGCCGGTCGGGATGGGTTATTGCCATTGCGAGTCGTGCCGGCATTGGTCAGCAGGACCGGTCAACGCCTTCACGCTGTGGAAACCCGAGGCGGTGCAGGTGACTCGCGGAGCTGACAACATCGGCACCTACAACAAGACACCGCAGAGTTACCGCAAGTGGTGCAAGACGTGTGGCGGGCATCTCTTCACTGAACACCCGGGCATGGGGCTCGTCGACGTGTATGCCGCGATCATTCCGGATCTCGCGTACTCGCCAGGCGTTCACGTGCACTATCAGGAGAGCGTGCTGCGCATGAAGGATGGGTTGCCCAAGCTGAAGGATGTTCCCAACGAACTGGGAGGATCGGGTATCAGCGTGGGCGAATAGCGCTGACACCGGAGTAAAAAAAACGGGCGCCTTGTCGGGCGCCCGTCTTGTTCAGGGTTGCGTGCTGCGAGTGACGCTGATCAGTGCGATTTCTTTGAAATCGACGTCCCGGCTTTGCTCAACCCTTTCGCGTTGTGGTCCCCGGGTGTCGAGGCCGAGATTGCGGAGGCTTTGGCCACGCCGCGAGTGTCTTTGGAATGGGCGATGCCAGACGTCGTTGTGCCATGACCGCGCTCACCATTGCGGTCACTGCCGTAGTGGTTTCCGCTTTCGCCACGGTCGCGAACAGCCCTTCCGGCATGATCGCTGCTCAGTCCATTGCCATGGCCGTTGCTGTTGGCGTTGCCGTGATCGGAACCGCCGTGACCGCCACCTGTACCGCCGCCGTGGCCACCGCCATTACCGCCGCCATTACCACCACCGTTTCCGCCGCCGTTGCCGCCGCCGTTACCACCACCGCCATTACCGCCTCCGTTGCCGTCCTTCGCATAGGCGGAGTTCATGACAGAGAGGTCAGCAGGGAGTAATGGGGCGGCTGCAAGCATGAGGGCGCATGACATGACAGCAACGAAACTCTTGTTTTTTAAAAGCATGATTGCTTCCGTAAGGTGGTTGATATCGCATGCATTAGGACGCAATTGCCCGGCGACAGTTCAACTCCTGCGACGGACGGAGTGCGGTGCGCTCACCACCTGGTAAAAGCACCGCAACCGCAGGGTTCAAATATCAGTCAAAGGCCCCGTTGAGGACTTCATAGATGATCCCGGTTGCCAGTGCGACCAGTATCAAATCGGTGCCTGCTTGCTGCCATTCGTATCCATCATAATGCGGCAGCCTGCCAATCAGGCGTCCATCCAGCTTTTTCGCAATGCCGGGTGGAAGCGGCTTTCCTCGAGCGAGGTTTTTCTGAATTCCGGGTGGCAACGCAGGGCCGGGACTCCAGTAGTCCCTGTATTCGCCAACGATCCCGAGAATGCTTCCCTGATTGATACTGGGGCCATGACTCCAATCGCCGCCTCCGGCGTTTTTGCCTTTGCCGCCTTGATTGCCATGGACTTGATTGTTTTGCGGTTTTCCCTGGCCCTTTCCATTACCAGGATCAGCCAATGCGGTCGCTGAGCCGCAAACCAGCGCAAGGCATGTAATCGCGGCAACCAATGAGCGTGATCTGTGCATGAGTCGTTCCCTCAGAGTGGCGGGTTGTCTCTCTGAAATTTAGACGCTATTGACGATGTGAGTTCCAGTTCCGCTTATTTATGGCCCCACCCGATGCATCTGCGCCTTGCCAGCAGCCCGTTTTGTCTGCGCTTGCGTGCTGCGGATTTTAGTAACTCGTAGCACACTAGCCAGTGTGGCAATGCAGAGCGCCAAGTAGCCAGGCGTTTTCAGGAGGTGAACAATGAGCAAACAACCTCAACCCCGCAGCCGCTCCAACCCTCAGCCCAGATCCCGCCCGGTGGTGCCCAACCTGCCCGGCAAAACCGGCAACAAGTCCGGGGGCTTGCGTGGCAACTACCCGTCGAAGAAGTCGTAGTGAAAAGCGATCAACAGCGAACATAACCCCCAGCTGATGGCATCGGTTCGGCCACGGCAAATCGAGAGTCACTTCGTCTGATTCGACGGATACAGACCGGCAAGCCGCGCTATCACAACACCCACATAAAAGACGCCTGAAAATTCTTCGACCATCACAAGTGAGCGGGCATGGTTGGTCAACGGCAGAACATCACCGTAACCGGTGGTCGTGAGCGTCGTGAGGCTGAAATAGATCAGTTTGAAGAACGTGCCGGGCTGTCCAAAGTCGAGGTGGCTTGGGCCGAATGAGCCAGCGCTGGATATCTCGAGCAAGGCATAGACAAAGGACCAGACGAACGCCAGCAGGATGTAACCCGCAAGCGCACCATGCAGCTTGTCGGCCGTAATCGGCCCGCGCTGGAGAATATAGCGAAGCACTCCGATGAACGAGACTGCAAGAGATGTCGCATAAGCTATCCCGGCAAGATTAAGAATCGCGATACTGCCAACCCACAACGCCGCCCATTGCAGGCCAACCCCAAGCAACGCCAGGCCCAGTTTTAAGATGAACCCCCACCGAGTCTGCCGGGTGGCGAAAGCGCCCACGAGCAGCACGGTTGAAAACAGAATGCCGAGCAACGTGCGGGCAAATATACCCTCCTCAAGAAAGGGAAACAGGAGGATCAATCCTAGTAAGAGCAGCAACAGATAGGTGCAGGGCCCTCGCCCTATGACCATCTGACCTAGATCCTCGTCGGATTCGGTTTTGTTTTTCGGGTCTGTCATACCGGTTTCCCATAGACCGAAACAACGTTCGATACCTGGCGCTACAGGTTTGAAATCGGGCCTGGTTTTAGAAGTGTCGGCAGTGGAATTCTAGTCGCGAATACATGTGAGAGGATTCAGCCGGACAACTATGGGTCGATTTCTACCCTGATCGGCTGACGGCAATCGGCCAAAAGTTAGCGTTCAGTCTTCTGACTAAAGACCGAGAACAGCGTTAATGATGAAAGTCGTGCGCGACGGTTCAAATGTGGGCTTTAATGTCCGTGCTTACTAGGCAACCCCATGAGCTTCGACTCCGTACGGAGATAGATGCGCCTGACGGCGGGCTCCGGTTGCCATGTACTTGTCCATTCAAGGAAGAAACGACATTGAAAATAGCTTTTAGCGCCCTGTTATTGACCTGCCTGACGACTATCGCGCTCGCTGGCGAGAACCCTGTCGGCTTCCGCTCTTCCACACTGGCGGACGCGCACAATGACCGCACACTGGAAATGGTCGTCTGGTACCCCAGTGCAACGACCGCCGCCACGCAATTGATTGGCGATGATGTGGTGTTCGTCGGGGCTTCTGCCGTTCGTGACGCGCCGCCCGCTGCTGGCAAGCATCCATTATTGGTGCTCTCCCACGGGTACAGAGGAAACTGGAGCAACCAGATCTGGCTTGCCAGCGCTCTGGCTCACAGGGGTTACATCGTCGCCGCAATCAATCACCCTGGCTCCACCACTCATGACCGTAGCCCAAAAGCAGCAGCGCAGTTATGGCAGCGGCCCGTTGATGTGAGCCGAGCCATTGATGGGGTCACGGCTCAACCGGAAAAATTCGGCCTGGTCGCCAATGACCGAATTGCAGTAGTGGGCCATTCACTCGGCGGCTGGACCGCCCTGGAGATCGCCGGTGCCCGCTTCGATCCAGACCGCTTTGCCCATGACTGCATAGCCCACCCGCAGTTAGCAAGTTGCACCGTCTACGGAAAGATGAATCCCGCCAACACCTCAGAATCAAAGACCGCGTTGGCCGCCGATTTGCGCGATGAACGCGTCACGGCTGTAGTTACATTGGACCTGGGCCTTTCACGGGGCATGACCGATGAAAGCCTGGCCGCGCTGCCGGTACCAACGCTGGTGATCGCTGCCGGCGTACCGTCGCACGATCTTCCCGCTGAGCTGGAGTCTGCCAACCTGGCCAAGCGCCTGCCTCCGGCGTCAAGCCGTTACGTCAAAATCAGCGACGCAAGCCATTTCAGCTTCTTGTCAGTGTGCAAACCTGGCGCAGAAGCGATGCTCGAAGAAGAAGTGCCAGGCGATGGCATCATTTGCCGGGATGGTGATGGCAATGGCGCTCGCCCGCGGGATTTGATCCAACAGCAGGTTACTTCGCTGATCACCGAGTTTCTGCCGCCGTCACCTCGCAACGAATGAAGACGAGGTTATTAACTGCCAGGTCAAAAGGGGACGGATTTATTTTCAGAAATAATCCGCCCCTTTCTCTTATCCAACCTTACCGTTACGGAGCATTAACGATATGTCCAACATCGTCGCATGGACCCTGTTCGCCTTGGGCGTCCTCCATATTCCGTTAGGTATTTTCAAGTTCAAAACAGCATTCGCCGCCGCTGTAGACGCGGGCTTCATTGACCAGTTCAGAGCGCACGAAGATCGGCGTACCGCCCTTTGGTTTACCCTGCTGGGTCCGCTTTTTATGCTCGCAGGGCATACAGCGATTCACGCCGTAGCCGTTGGGGATCTCGCGTTACTTAAAATGGTCGGCATCTATGTGCTGATGATCTCGATCATTTGCGTCATTGCTGTTCCAAAATCGGGGTTTTGGGCAACGCTGCTGGTTTCTCCGCTGCTCATCGCGGCAGGGTATGGCTTGTACGCCTGACTAAAGCTCCCCCCGCAATATCCCCCCCACGATGAGAAAAATCCCCCATAAACGGGCTGTATTACCCGATTCCTGTGTCAACTTTCATTGGCCAGAGGATCAAGTTGCGTCGCCAGCCGGGAATGATTGGCTGTTCAGTTTTCTGGCATAGAGAATGCTGTGCGTTCACTAGCGTATTAATTGAAAGTTTGAAGTTGTTATCACGGGATAACAGATTTCCACCTGTGCTGCACAACCCTTCTGAGGAGTTACCTTCATGCGAAGTGAGCCGCTAGTCCGCACGTTGGCACTCATGCTTCTCATCTTTGCCATAGGGGCATTCTGGAGTCTGTTCACCTGGTTCAGCAGTTAAGCGTTGTTTGTGTTGCGGATCGGGTGAAGTCCCGATTGAAGTCGGGATACCCCCGATAGCAGAAGCGGCAAGCGAAACCAACAGGCTGCAAATCGCGCAGTTCGCTGAAATGTTCAAGTCTGGTTCCTCATTCCTCATTCCCCAATTCCCCATTCCCAGGTCATTTGTTGATCGAGTGTTTCCCACTGTCTGACAGACCGCCCTGCCAGGTTGGTTCACGCATTGCCAGTTGAACAAACGGCCAGGCGCCTCTCATAAAAAAAGGGAGGGCATCGCTGCCCTCCCTTCCGCTTTCCACGCTTTTTTTCAAGCGTGCTGATCAGTACCTCAAGTGGTGAGAATGAAGTCCGTGGCAGTGACGGTTGTCGCATCGGCCACACCGACCAGGCGGATGGAGTCAGCACCAGCGAAGCTGACCAGGGTATCCGCACCGACATCGGCGATGGTGACGCTGCCGGCAAAGGTCGCAGCCGTGATGTTCATCGCGGAGATATCGAGGCGGTCCTGCCCTCCTGCCGCGTTGGCATCGAAGCCAATGATCTGATCGACCCCGAAGCCCGCTGAGAACATGAAGATATCGTTGCCATTGCTGGCAACCATCATGTCGTTGCCGGCACCGCCCGTGACTGTATCGTTGCCTGTACCGCCGTCGATAAAGTCATTGCCGATACCACCCAGCAAGGTGTCGTTAGCGTCTCCACCGAGCAGCGTGTCATTGCCATCGCCGCCCTGGAGCAGATCGGTGCCGGTACCGCCATCCAGGCTGTCATCACCCAGCCCGCCGAGCAGCGTGTCGCTGCCTGCCCCGCCATTCAATGTATCCGCCCCGTCACCTCCGTCGAGGCTGTCATCGCCATTGCCGCCGTTCAGGGTATCGGTGCCAATGCCACCCACCAGTTGGTCGTTACCCGCGTCGCCGTTGAGTGTGTCGTTGCCACTGTTGCCGGTGAGGATGTCGTTGCCGCCGCCACCATTGAGGGTGTCGTTACCCGCCCCGGCGGTGATGACGTTGTTCAACCCGTTGCCGCTGCCGGCGAAGTTGCCGACTCCGGTGT
>NZ_JAGYFZ010000085.1:0-26800 GCF_019946675.1 Pseudomonas sp. BF-B-15 | reverse complement strand
GCGATGATGTTGAATGTTAAATCGCTTTCGCGGGCAAGCCTCGCTCCTACAGGGGGAGCGGTGTTTAGACGGCTACTGCGCGTGGCTCAGTACGACGCAACGCCCGAATCTTGCTCAGCGTATCCGCACACGTCTTCGCCGCTTCCTGGCCTTTGTGCACGAAATGCTCGAAGAAGAACTTCTGATGCTCTTCGCCGGCATGGAAGTGGTGCGGGGTCAGGGACACCGAGAACACCGGCACTTCGGTTTCCAATTGAACCTGCATCAAGCCGCTGACCACAGACTGGGCGACGAATTCGTGACGGTAGATCCCGCCGTCCACCACCAGGGCAGCCGCGACAATACCGGCATAACGGCCGGTCTTGGCCAGCAACTTGGCGTGCAGGGGCATTTCAAAGGCGCCGCCGACTTCGAAGAAGTCGATGTCGGATTCCTGATAACCCTGGGCAATCATTTCTGCGACGAAGCCCTTACGGCTCTGATCGACGATTTCCTTGTGCCAGCAGGCCTGGATGAACGCAACGCGCTCGCCCTGATGGTGTTTGCTTTTGCTGTCGATTGCGGTGGGTTGCATGTTCTGACTCCTGTTTATGTATAAAACAGGGCATATGAATCGAATGGGATTTAAGGGTACGCAGGCACGAATGCCCGCGGACGGCGCTTTGGTATCGAGCCTAGGCGGCGCCAATCCCGTTCTCTCTTCATCCGGACTATGACCGTCGGCCCCGGGATCACACCGGGTCTGCTGACCTTGCCGTCAAACACCGCCGAAGCCGTGCCTGTCGCCAAGCGCTCGCGGGCTATGCGCATTGCGCGCAATTACCGCCGGTGGGGAGTTGCACCCCGCCCTGAGAACGTTTTGCCGACAGATTGTCTGGCGGCGCAGCGTTTTTAACACATATTTCTCAGCCGTGCATTGCTGCTATCTGATGATTGCTATCGACTTTTTCGCTCACTTGCTGCGTCTTTTCCTCGCCCAAGGGTTGATTATTCGTCGACATGACCGCAGTAATTCCATTCCGAAAGGGATTTTCCCCTGCTTACCGAGGCCAGATTCATGAGCGTTATCGATCTTCGCAGCGACACCGTCACTCAGCCGACTCCAGGGATGCTCGACGCGATGGCCAACGCGGCCACCGGTGACGACGTCTACGGTGAAGATCCGACGGTCAATCGTCTGGAAGCCGAGTTGGCGAAACGCCTGGGCTTTGCCGCGGCGCTGTTCGTGCCGACCGGCACCATGAGCAACCTGCTGGGCCTGATGGCGCACTGCGAGCGCGGTGACGAATACATCGTTGGCCAACAGGCGCACACGTATAAGTACGAAGGTGGCGGCGCGGCGGTGCTCGGTTCGATCCAGCCGCAACCGCTGGAAGTGCAGGCCGACGGCTCGCTGGACCTGGCTCAGGTGGCCGCCGCGATCAAACCGGACGACTTCCATTTCGCCCGCACCCGCTTGCTGGCGCTGGAAAACACCATGCAGGGCAAGGTGCTGCCGCTGGAGTATCTGGCCCGGGCGCGCAGTTTCACTCGCGAACACGGGTTGCAACTGCACCTCGACGGCGCTCGCCTGTACAACGCGGCGGTCAAACTGGGTGTCGATGCCCGGGAAATCACCCAGCATTTCGATTCGGTGTCAGTCTGCCTGTCCAAGGGGCTGGGCGCGCCGATCGGTTCGGTGTTGTGCGGCTCGGTCGAGTTGATCGGCAAGGCGCGCCGTCTGCGCAAGATGGTCGGCGGCGGCATGCGTCAGGCCGGGATTCTGGCGGCGGCGGGGTTGTACGCTCTGGACAACAACGTTCAGCGTCTGGCGGACGATCATGCCAACGCGCAATTCCTCGCGGACGGACTGCGAAAAGCCGGTTACGAAGTCGAACCGGTGCAGACCAACATGGTTTATGTGCAGATGGGCGACAAGGCCGAGGCGATCAAGGCGTTTGCCGCTGAGCGCGGGATCAAACTCAGCGCCGCCGGTCGTCTTAGAATGGTCACGCACATGGACGTGAGCCGCGCGCAAATCGAGCAAGTCATCGCGACATTCGTCGAGTTTTCGCGCAACTGACAGCGTTAGCCGTCCAATTGACCGTTTCTATCGTATAAACACGCTGTACCCCGCGCGCTGGGCCGATATAATGCGGCCCTTTGCCGTCGCTTCGTCTGTTGACGTTTCGCACAGGCCTTTGGCCGCAGCCTCCGTGGAAGAACCTAATGAAAAGCGCAGAAATCCGTGAAGCCTTCCTTCGCTTCTTCGAAGAGCAAGGCCACACTCGTGTAGCCTCCAGCTCTTTGATTCCGGGCAACGACCCAACCCTGCTGTTCACTAACGCGGGGATGAACCAGTTCAAGGACTGTTTCCTGGGCCAGGAAAAACGTGCGTACACCCGTGCGACCAGCAGCCAGAAATGCGTGCGTGCCGGTGGCAAGAACAGTGACCTGGAAAACGTCGGTTATACCGCTCGTCACCACACCTTCTTCGAAATGCTGGGTAACTTCAGCTTCGGTGACTATTTCAAGCACGACGCAATCACCTACGCCTGGACCTTCCTGACCGGCGTCCTGAAGCTGCCCAAGGAAAAACTCTGGGTAACGGTCTACGCCTCGGATGACGAAGCCTATGACATCTGGACCCAGCAGATCGGTGTGCCGGTCGAGCGCATGATCCGCATCGGCGACAACAAAGGCGCGCCTTACGCCTCCGACAACTTCTGGACCATGGGCGATACCGGCCCGTGCGGTCCTTGCACCGAGATTTTCTACGATCACGGCGCCGACATCTGGGGCGGCCCACCGGGTTCGCCGGAAGAAGACGGCGACCGTTACATCGAGATCTGGAACAACGTGTTCATGCAGTTCAACCGCACCGCCGATGGCGTGTTGCATCCGCTGCCAGCACCGTCGGTCGACACCGGCATGGGCCTGGAGCGGATCAGTGCGGTGATGCAGCACGTTCATTCCAACTATGAAATCGACCTGTTCAAGAACCTGCTGAGCGCATCGGCCAAGGCCATTGGCTGCACCAATGACGATCAGTCTTCGCTGAAGGTTGTGTCCGACCACATCCGTTCGTGCGGTTTCCTGATTGCCGATGGCGTTCTGCCGTCCAACGAAGGTCGTGGCTACGTGCTGCGCCGGATCATTCGTCGTGCGTGCCGTCACGGTAACAAGCTGGGCGCGACCGGCAGCTTCTTCTACAAGATCGTCGCGGCGCTGGTTGCCGAGATGGGCGAAGCCTTCCCGGAACTGCAGAAGCAACAATCCAACATCGAGCGCGTGCTCAAGGCTGAAGAAGAGCAGTTCTCCAAGACCCTGGAGCACGGCCTGAAGATTCTCGAGCAGGATCTGCTGGAACTCAAAGGCACCGTGGTGCCGGGCGACGTGGTGTTCAAACTCTACGACACCTACGGTTTCCCGATGGACCTGACCGCGGACATCGCCCGCGAGCGCAACCTGACCGTCGACGAAGCCGGCTTCGAACGCGAAATGGAAGCCCAGCGCGTCCGTGCCCGTTCCGCCAGTTCGTTCGGTCTGGACTACAACACGCTGGTCAAGGTTGACGTGGCCACCGAATTCACCGGCTACAAGGCCACCAGTGGTTCGGCGAAAATTGTCGCTATCTATAAAGAAGGCAAGTCCGTCGACGTCTTGAGTGAAGGCGAAGAGGGCGTGATCGTTCTCGATCAGACCCCGTTCTACGCTGAATCCGGCGGTCAGGTTGGCGACTGCGGCTACCTGCAATCGAACATCGGCCGTTTCGACGTGCGCGACACCACCAAGACCGGTGGCGCGTTCCTGCACCACGGTGTGCAGGCATTGGGCAGCCTGACTATCGGTTCGCCGGTCGAGACCCACGTCGAAGCCGACGTGCGCCACGCGACTTCGCTGAACCACTCGGCCACTCACTTGCTGCACGCGGCATTGCGTCAGGTGCTGGGCGATCACGTTCAGCAGAAAGGTTCGTTGGTCGACAGTCAGCGCCTGCGCTTTGACTTCAGCCACTTCGAAGCCATCAAGCCTGAGCAACTGAAGGCGCTGGAAGACATCGTCAACGCCGAGATTCGCAAGAACACGGCTGTTGAAACCGAAGAAACCGATATCGAAACCGCCAAGCAAAAAGGCGCCATGGCGCTGTTTGGCGAGAAGTACGGCGACAACGTGCGCGTACTGAGCATGGGCGGCGATTTCTCCGTCGAGCTGTGCGGCGGGATCCACGCCAACCGTACCGGCGACATCGGCCTGCTGAAAATCATCAGCGAAGGCGGTGTGGCTTCCGGTGTGCGTCGTATCGAAGCGGTCACCGGCGCTGCGGCACTGGCATACTTGAACGCTGCCGAAGAACAACTCAAGGAAGCGGCCAACCTGGTCAAGGGCAGCCGCGACAACCTGATCGACAAGCTGTCGGCTGTGCTGGAGCGCAACCGTCTGCTGGAGAAGCAACTCGAGCAGTTGCAGGCCAAGGCTGCCAGCGCGGCGGGCGACGATCTGTCGGCTTCCGCCCTGGACGTCAAAGGCGTGAAAGTACTGGCCGTGCGTCTGGACGGTCAGGACGGCAAGGCGCTGCTGGCGCTGGTCGATCAACTGAAAAACAAACTCGGCCGCGCAGTGATCCTGCTCGGCAGTGTCCATGAGGAAAAGGTCGTTCTGGTTGCAGGCGTAACCAAAGACCTGACTGGCCAACTCAAAGCCGGTGATTTGATGAAGCAAGCCGCTGCGGCAGTGGGCGGGAAGGGCGGTGGTCGTCCAGACATGGCGCAGGGCGGTGGTACTGACGCTGGCGCACTGGATGCGGCATTGGCCCTGACTGTTCCATTTGTAGAGCAGGGTTTATAAGGCAGTGTGTCCGGCCCACAGTCTAGTGGTGGGCCGGAACGCTGTTTGAGTGATTATTTGGGCGCCCTTCATGGGCAGAGGCGGCTTTGAAATGGCTTTGATCGTACAGAAATTTGGAGGCACCTCGGTCGGCACTGTCGAGAGAATCGAGCAGGTCGCCGACAAGGTTAAGAAATTCCGCGATGCCGGCGATGACCTGGTGGTTGTGCTGTCTGCAATGAGCGGCGAAACCAACCGTCTGATCGATCTGGCCAAGCAAATCAGTGGCGACGGTCAACCGGTTCCGCGTGAGCTGGATGTGATCGTCTCCACCGGTGAGCAGGTGACGATTGCCCTGTTGGCCATGGCGCTGATCAAGCGCGGCGTGCCAGCGGTGTCCTACACCGGCAACCAGGTACGGATTCTGACGGATAGCGCGCACAATAAAGCGCGTATCTTGCAGATTGATGACCAGAAGATTCGCGGTGATCTGAAAGCAGGTCGTGTGGTGGTTGTCGCCGGTTTCCAGGGCGTCGACGAGCACGGCAACATCACCACCCTCGGTCGTGGCGGTTCCGACACCACCGGCGTGGCGCTGGCGGCAGCCTTGAAGGCTGACGAATGCCAGATCTACACCGACGTCGACGGCGTCTACACCACCGACCCGCGTGTGGTGTCCGTGGCCCAGCGCCTGGACAAGATTACCTTCGAAGAGATGCTGGAAATGGCCAGCCTCGGTTCCAAGGTGTTGCAGATCCGTGCGGTGGAATTCGCCGGCAAGTACAACGTTCCGCTGCGCGTACTGCACAGCTTCAAGGAGGGTCCGGGCACCCTCATTACTATTGATGAAGAGGAAACCATGGAACAGCCGATCATTTCCGGCATCGCTTTCAACCGCGATGAAGCCAAGCTGACCATCCGTGGCGTGCCAGACACCCCGGGCGTTGCATTCAAGATTCTCGGCCCGATCAGCGCCGCGAACATCGAAGTCGACATGATCGTGCAGAACGTTGCGCACGATAACACCACCGACTTCACCTTCACGGTACACCGCAACGACTTCCAGGCCGCGCAAACCGTGCTGGAAAACACCGCTCGCGAGATCGGTGCCCGTGAAGTCGTTGGCGACATCAAGATCGCCAAGGTCTCGATCGTCGGTGTCGGCATGCGCTCCCACGCAGGTGTGGCCAGCCGTATGTTCGAATCCCTGGCGAAAGAAAGCATCAACATCCAGATGATCTCGACTTCGGAAATCAAGGTTTCCGTGGTGATCGAAGAGAAGTACCTGGAACTGGCTGTGCGCGCCCTGCACACGGCTTTCGAACTGGACGCGCCGGCCCGAACGGGCGAGTGATGCGTTTGCCGAAGGGCGCGGTCTGACCGCGCCCTTTTGTTTTTTTGAATGGTGCGGCCCGAAGCTGTTCTTTTGCCCGCGCTGGTCAATACTCAGGCATGTAGGGCTGCGATCTTTCAGGTTGTAGGTCGAGTGCCTTTTTTTTGCAGACTGTTGTCCCTGAAATGAAATGCGTGAGGAGAAAGGTATGCTGATTCTGACTCGTCGGTGCGCAGAAAGCCTGATTATTGGTGATGGAGAAATCACCGTGACCGTGCTCGGCGTTAAAGGAAATCAAGTGCGTATCGGTGTCAACGCCCCGAAAGAGGTTGCGGTCCACCGTGAGGAAATTTACCTGCGTATAAAGAAAGAGAAGGACGAAGAACCAAGCCATTAATTTTTATCGTTTTTTATGTTTGCAAACGGGGAAGAAGCTGGTTAATATACGCCCCGTGTTGCGGAGAGCTGGCCGAGTGGCCGAAGGCGCTCCCCTGCTAAGGGAGTACACCTCAAAAGGGTGTCGGGGGTTCGAATCCCCCGTTCTCCGCCATTATTTGCGTAGTACGTTGTAATCTGGCTTCTTCGGTAAGTTGTTGAAATTACTAGAAAAAAGCGCTTTACAAAAAGATTCGACGGCCTATAATGCGCGGCAACAAATGCACTCGTAGCTCAGCTGGATAGAGTACTCGGCTACGAACCGAGCGGTCACAGGTTCGAATCCTGTCGAGTGCACCATTTAAGAGTTGTTTGCAGTGATGTGAGCTACTCTGTTTCAACCAGTTGTGATCTGGTCTAAAAACACAAATTGCACTCGTAGCTCAGCTGGATAGAGTACTCGGCTACGAACCGAGCGGTCACAGGTTCGAATCCTGTCGAGTGCACCAAACAACAAAAAGCCCGCGTTTAACGCGGGCTTTTTGCCGTCTGGGATTTGGCTTTTCCTCTGGTACAACCTCTCTCATCGAATTCGACGTGTGCGCTACGACCTCGCTTGGTGTCGTATCGGTAGTTCGTGGCTGAATTGCGAATACTGATCTTGTCTGGCTTGCCGAGGGCGCTTTCGACGTCTTGCCGGGTCATGCCGGCGACAATCCGTTGATTGATGATTGCTTCCCTGCGTTCCCTGGCATCGATCTGGTTTCCACAGTTGTCTTCTGTCTGGCCGACGACCGTTGGCTCCCTCCTTTTGATATTCATACGTGATGTTTCACGAAAGTCCGCTTCCGGCATCAGCGACACCGTGCTGCCGGGGGTAAACGTGCGCACTTCCTGGAGCGAAAGGCTTTCCCCGGTCGTACAACTCAGCGTGGTGAAGGTGATGCGGCCGTTTGCTGCCTCGCAGCGGTGAACGGTTGAGGCAAGTGCCACGGGCGGCAGGCAGAGCAGGGCGATCAGCAGAAAATAACAGGCATTCAATGGCATCAAACGTCCTCCATGACGGTCTGACTCAAGGGTAGCCGCTACATTTTTCAGCGCTGGTGTGTTTTCTTTTCAGAATGAGTCGTCGCATTTTCACGGATCAGGACGGCGCTCAGGTTTGTCTCGCAAGCGCTTGTTTCAGCCGCGATTTTTTAACATTTAAAACCGTTGGGCGGTGTATCATTGCGCCCGTCAGCCCCGCCGGGGCTTGTGGAATACCTCCATGGACTTACCCAGTAGTAATTCAGTAAACCGCTTTTCCAATCATGAATTGACTGATTGATCCTTCCGGCGTGCCCCGCTGCTGGGAGTGGAGTTCGCCTATGTCCGAAGTTGAAGTAAAGAAAACGCAAGAAAGCCTGCAGGACCGCCTCGCTCAAGTGATTGAGCTGTTGCAGCGTCAGCGGGTGGTCGAAGACCTGACTCATCGCCAGGAAGGTCCGCATCACGACCGGGTTGAAAACCTGGTTCACCGGCAAAACCTCGTCGAGCTGCAACGCAAGCTCGATGACCTGCACTCCGCCGACGTTGCCTACATCCTTGAAGCCTTGCCGCTGGACGATCGTCTGACGCTCTGGCAATTGGTCAAGGCTGACCGCGACGGCGACATCCTGCTCGAAGTGTCCGACTCGGTACGTGAAACCCTGATCGCCGACATGGACGATCACGAGCTCCTGGCGGCGGCCAAGGACATGGATGCCGACGAACTGGCTGACCTGGCCTCCGAGCTGCCGCGAGACGTCGTCCACGAGCTGATGGAAACCCTCGACGGTCAACAGCGTGAGCGCGTTCGCTCCGCATTGTCCTATGACGAGGAGCAGGTCGGTGCGTTGATGGACTTCGAGATGGTGACGATCCGTGAGGACGTCAGTCTCGAGGTGGTTTTGCGCTACCTGCGTCGGCTCAAGGAGCTACCGGGTCACACCGACAAACTGTTCGTGGTCGATTACGACGGCGTGCTCAAGGGCGTGCTGCCGATCAAGCGTTTGCTGGTCAACGACCCGGAAAAACAGGTTTCGGAAGTGATGGCTAGCGACCCGGTGAGTTTTCACCCGGACGAAGACGCCTACGATGCTGCACAAGCGTTCGAACGTTACGACTTGATCTCGGCCCCGGTGGTCGACAAGAACGGCAAGCTGATCGGCCGTCTGACCATCGATGAAATGGTCGACCTGATTCGTGAAGAGAGCGAAAACGAAGTTCTCAACATGGCGGGTCTGCGTGAAGAGGAAGATATTTTCGCGTCAGTCTGGAAATCCCTGCGCAACCGCTGGGCCTGGCTGGCAATCAACCTGATTACCGCCTTTATTGCCTCTCGCGTGATCGGATTGTTCGAAGGTTCGATCGAGAAGCTGGTGGCGCTCGCGGCATTGATGCCGATCGTGGCGGGCATCGGTGGCAACTCGGGTAACCAGACCATCACCATGATCGTTCGCGCCATGGCGCTGGACCAGGTGAGTACCGGCAATACCTCGCGTCTGATGCGCAAGGAGCTGGCCGTCGGTTTGATCAACGGTTTGGTCTGGGGTGGGGTGATTGGTGCGGTGGCCTACCTGCTTTACGGCAGTTGGTCCCTCGGCGTGGTGATGACCGCCGCCATGACGCTTAACCTGTTGCTCGCGGCGTTGATGGGGGTGTTGATCCCCATGACCCTGGCGAAGATGGGGCGCGATCCGGCGATGGGCGCCAGCGTGATGATTACGGCCATGACCGACAGTGGTGGTTTCTTCATCTTCCTCGGGCTGGCGACCATCTTCCTGCTTTGATTGCCATCTGCCTGCAACCCGCGAATCAGCTCGTAGGAGCCAGGCTTGCCGGCGAAGGCGATCTCAGGGCCGCCTTCGCCGGCAAGCCTGGCTCCTACAAGATCAATTAACCCGCCAATCGGCGGGTTTTTTTGTGGCTGAATTTCAGGCAAAAAAAAGCCAGCGATTAAGCTGGCTTGAGTGTTCGGATGAATCAGGAGGCGTCTGCGGCCATTTCGGCGTCGTGGGCAATCAGCGAAACGAGTGCGTTCTGCTGACGGTGGGAGAGTTGGCGGAAGCGCTGCAGCAGTTCGCGTTCGTGCAGTGACAGCTCCGGGCTGTCCAGTCGCATGCTCAACTCTTCACCCAGTGCGCCTTCCTGAATGAGACTCTGCTCAAGGCGCGCAATGATTTCGGAGTTCATGCTGCGATGATGATTGCGAGCCACCTCGGCAATGCGTTCACGCATTCCGTCTGGCAGACGTACGACGAACTTGTCAGCCGTACGGCTGGAATAAATTGCCTGTTTCAATGGGCGCATATATTTAACCGGTTAGTTCAGGGGAGCGGTTCTCGGGATTGGCCGCGCGATGTCTGATAGGACAAGGACTCTGGCCAAATGTTCAACCTGAATTGATAGAGGCTCGCATCATGCCTCAAAGAAGCCAGATCATTGGCGTCAATTCTGTGACAAATATTGAACTGGATAAAGGCGTTATGCCAGCACCAATTATCAGAAATGCGGACTGGTTTGAAAAGACTACCCATGTCCGTATCGCTGACCGCGTCCTATTGCACGACAGCAGATGTCCTGGGACGCCTGAAGGTGCATGCTGTGCGGATTTCGATCACGATTCCTTACTTCGTACAGAATAGTGGCAATTGGCCGATTTACTAGTGGCAACCACGACATGGGGGGCTAATTCAGGATGGATGGCAGACTGATTTACCTGATGGGGCCTTCCGGATCCGGCAAGGACAGTCTCATCGAGGCTGCTCGCGAGCCTTTGCAGGCAATCAACTGCGAAGTGGTGCGTCGGGTCATTACGCGTTCAGCTGAATCCGTGGGCGAGGATGCCATCGGTGTTTCCCGTGAAGAGTTCGCGCGCCGCAAAGAAAAGGGTGACTTTGCGCTGTGCTGGCATGCCAATGGCCTGGATTACGGTATTCCCGTCGTGATCGATCAATGGCTCAAGGAGGGCAGGGATGTCCTGATCAACGGCTCCCGCGGGCACTTGGCCCAGGCGCTACGCCGCTATCCGGCGCTGGTGCCGATTCTGTTGACGGTCAAGGAGGATGTGCTGCGAGAGCGCTTGCTGCGGCGGGGGCGTGAAAGTCTGGCGGAGATTGAGGCGAGATTGCGCAGAAATGAACTGTTCACGGCTGACGCCTCAGTCGGTGAGACGCTAATCCACCGACTCGACAATTCAGGCGAACTATCGGACACAGTGGCCGGCCTGTTGAAGCTGCTACAAGTCAGCGCAACACCGGATCAAACTTGATCTTGCGGCCAGCGACCAGCGCCAGTACGAACAACGCACTGAAAATGCCGCAGGCAATCAACGGCAGGGTGATGATTGCGTCCTCTACCAGTGATAAATGAAGAATGCCGCTGAGCAGGGCGAGGACGAAAAATCCTGCGGCTGATTTGGACATGCTGTGCTCCTGATGGGTTGTTCAAAATGCCAGGCGTTCTGAAGACTGCGCTGGCAGCAGGATATTTTCCTGGCTCACTTCTTGACCGACAAAACCCTGCTGATTACCCAACACCGCCAATTGAGGTGCCTTCTGTACCTGGAGGTAATGAGGCATTCGTTGGGCAACCGGCTCGGCACCGCTCTGCGGGGCAAAATGAAAGCCCAAAAAAATCGCCAGAGCGATCGCGTTCGAGAGTAAAAGGGCGCGGTTCATGAGGGCTGACCTCCGTTGTTCTTTGAGAACAGCTGAAGCAGCCGACGTGCCAAGAGTCTAACGGCTATTAAATCCTTTAAAAACAAAGAATTAAGATAATCATGCAAGGTGGTCTCATTGCAATTTGCAATGATGGCTTTTTGCGGTGATGCAATTTGCACGGTTAACAAATCCCGTGCTGTAGAGGGGCGTCTGCCTACACTTAAAAAGCCTACGGACGACATGACAAAATCAGACCCGCCCGTTAACATGCACGCCGTCCATCGCATCGCATTTCTCGCGGGCGACTTGTGTCTCAGTAGCTCAATTGGATAGAGCATCCCCCTCCTAAGGGGAAGGTTGGCAGTTCGAACCTGCCCTGGGACACCATCAATTTCCAGCCCTGTGGCTGTCAAAAAAGCCCCGCCAGGATCTCGTATCCGGCGGGGCTTTTTCGTGTGGGATCACCTGACGACCAACATTTGAAAGACGCTCATTGCTGTGCCTTACTCCAAGGACCACACAGGGAGCGAAATCGATGCGACGCAGGGGCGCCCAATTCTGGTTGTGGACCAACACGCGATTGCCTCTGCACACCCACGAAGAAGTGCTGGGCAGCGGCATGCAAATCGAGGTGCATGCGCGGATCAGTGTTGAAGGGGTTACCCAGATTTTTGTAGGTGTCTACGGCGCTGATGGCTGGCCGATTCGCGAGGAGCATCATGACCTCAAGGATGGTGAGCATTATTGTGCCGCATTGAAGTGGGGTACCCAGCGGGCGAGGGAGATTGTGGCGGACACTCAGGAGTTCGTCGCGCCGCACCGGGTGCAACTGACGTTGAGTCCGGTGATTACCGATGAGTCGGTCGTCGCGTTGCGCCGGATGGAGATGACCGAGCGTGAACGCTTGAAGCTCAGGTCTGCCGATGCCTGGTCAGAGTACCTGGACGCCAAGGAGGCCATGCTCGTCTTGATGCGCTCCACCAAGGTTGACCCTATGGTCTGGGCCGATCACAAGGAGCGGCTCAGGCAGGCGATCGATCGGCGCGCCTGCGTGCAGCGCGACTATCTGAACTGAGCGCGCTTCAGCGCTGGTTGCGCAGCGTCTCGATGGTCTGGATCAGGTCATCGTAGGACACCGGTTTGCCAACATGCTGGTCAAAGCCCGACTGTCGCGATTTCTGAATGTCGCTGTGCGCCCCGTAGCCGGTCAGGGCGATGGCCGGTACATCCTTCGCGAGCGGCAACTCACGCAGTGCGCTCATCAACTCGTGGCCATTCATGACCGGCATGCCGAGGTCGGAAATGATCAGGTCGAATCGGGTGCTTTTTGCCGCGTCCAGCGCCGCCACCGGGCGGTCAAAGGCAATTACTTGCGCATCTTCCATCTCCAGCAGCATTTTCAGGGTTTCCAGCACGTCCGCGGAATCGTCCACCAACAGAATCGTCAGTCCGCTCAGTCTGCCGCAGCTCTCTTCGGTCTGGGCAGCGGCTTGCGCTTCGCCGGCGGTTTTGGCCAATGGCAGATAGACGGTGAACGTGCAGCCTGTGCCTACACCGGCAGAACTCACCTCGACTGCACCGCGTTGCGCCTCGGTCAACTGACGGACCAGCGACAAACCAATCCCGAGCCCTTCACGGTTATGGGTGGCATGTTGTTTTTCAGCCTGGCCGAACAGGTCGAACACGTGATCGAGGTTTTCCGGGGCAATGCCGACGCCATTGTCCTTGATGTCGAGCCGCGCCATGTCCCCGGCCTGGCTGGCGATCAATTGCACACGCCCCTTGGTCGGGGTGAATTTCAGTGCATTGTTCACCAGGTTCCAGATGATTTGTTCCAGCCGTGTCGGGTCGGCCTGGACCATCAATGCATCGGACGGCACCAGCAGTTCGACGGTGACGTCATGCTGGTCATTGAGCACGACAGTGTGGACATCGCGCAGCACACTGGCGAGGTCGACGGCGACCGTTTGCAGCTTGAGCTTGCCGGTGCGGACCCGGGCGACATCCAGCAGATCGTCGATGATCCGCGCCTGGCTGGTGACCGCGTCGCAGATGGTGTTCACCGCCCTGGCCGCCGGTGCCAGCGACTTGGTCACCGGCAAGCGCCGCAGCAATTCTGCGTTGAGCTGGATCAGGTTCAGCGGGTGCTTGAGCTCGTGGGACATGACCGCAAAGAACTCGTCCTTGAGGTTGTTGGTGTTACGAGTCTCGGCCAGTTCCTGGCTCTGTTCTTCGTGCTGGCGTTTATGGCCGGTCAGGTCACGGGCAATTTTCACGTAGCCCTGCAGGTTATCGCCGCTGAGCAGAGTCACTTCGCCGCTGCAAAAGAAGCGGCTGCCATCCTTGCGCAAATGCCAGCGTTCATCGTCGCTGCGGCCGTGGTTGCGCACCGTCAGCAGCTCGTTTTCCGGCACGCCCGCCGCGCGGTCCTCGGCAGAGAAAATGAAGTCATAGTAGGCGCCTTCGGCCTCGGCCTTGCTGTAGCCGAAGATCAACTCCGCGCCTTTGTTCCAAGTGGTGATCACCCCTTGTTCATCGAGCGTGATGATCGCGTAGTCGCGGGTGCTTTCAGCGACCAGGCGCATGCGCTCCTCGCCCAGGCGCAGCTCTTCTTCGGCCGCCCGGCGCTTGGTGATGTCGATGAAGGTCAGCACGGTGCCGTCGATGTGGTCTTCGCTGGAGCGGTAGGGCAGCAGGCGGGCGATGTACCAGCGGTTGTCGGTGCTGCTGACTTCACGCTCGATCATGTTCAGCGATTCGAACACCAGCGCCGCATCACCGGCCAGGTTGTCGTAATGCAGGCGATGGGTGATGTCGAGCAGGGAGCGCCCGGTGTCCACCGGCAGCATGCTGAAAATGTCGGTGGCACGCGGGGTGAACCACTTGATGCGCATGCTGCGGTCGACAAACACCGTGGCGATGTCGGTGGAGGCAATCAGGTTGGTCAGGTAGTCGTTGATCTTGTCGGTTTCTTCGACCTTGGTTTTCAGCTCGAAATTGACCGTCAGCAACTCTTCGTTGATGGATTGCAGCTCTTCTTTACTGGTCTCCAGCTCTTCGGTGGCCGAGCGCAGTTCTTCGTTGATCGCCTGCATTTCTTCGTTGGAGGCCTTGAGCTCTTCGCTGGAGACCTCCGATTGTTCGATGGTGTCCTGCAAATGCAGCTTGGTGCGTTGCAGTTCGCGTTCGAGGTTGGACAGCACCTGGTTTTCGTTCTGCAGCACGGTGGTTGCCGCCAGTTCTGAAGGATCGACTTCGACCTCCTCGAAAATCACCAGCACGTACTCACTGTCCGAGCCTTCATCCTTGTAGGGATGAGCGACCAGATCAATCAGATAACGCCGCTCATCACGCTTGATCGACACCTCGCGGGATTTGACCGACAGGCTGCTCTGCTGAACCTGGAACAACGTGGTGCGCAGTTCCAGGCGCAGCTCTGGAAGGATCAACGTCAGTAAATTGCGCGACATCTCACCACCGACGTGCCGCAGGAAACGCCCGGCACTTTCACTCATGTGCAGAATGTCGGCGTTGGCGTCGACGATCACGCTCGGTGGCGCGGACTGTTCGAGGGCGCGTTGATGGATGTCGGCGAAAGAGGTTTTGCGTTGTACGCCGCTGTGCGTCGGTTGCTGGGAAATGTTGGTCCGCACGTAGCCTCCACGCGGCATGGTCGGCGTGCGACGGCTGTTGGCCGTACCGGTTTTGGCGCGGAAGATCCGGTTGCGTTTGTCCACTGGGGCGAACAGTTCGTGGCACGCGTCCGCGCTCTCGGAGGAGCCGAGAAACAGGAACCCGCCGGGGCGCAGGGCAAAGTGGAACATTTGCAGGATTTCGCGCTGCACTTCGCGATCGAGATAGATCAGCAGGTTGCGGCACACGATCAGGTCGATCTGCGAGAACGGCGGATCGGACAGCAGGCTGTGTTTGGCGAACAGGACTTTTTCGCGGATTTCCTTGCGAATCCGGTAATGGTCATCTTCCTTGAGGAAGTAATGCCGCAGTCGTGTTGGCGGCACGTCGGTGACGATGGCTTGCGGGTACAGCCCGGCCCGGCCGACGCTGATGGCGCGCTCGTCAATGTCAGTGGCAAACAGTTGCAGCGATGCCGCACTGGCGTCCAGTTGCAACTGATCGCTGAGCAACATCGCCAGGCTGTAGGCTTCTTCGCCGGTGGAACAACCCGCAGACCAGACGCGAATTTCTTCTTTCTCTGGCTGCGCCGACACGGCGGCACTGACCAGTTGCGGCAGGACATCGCGCTCCAGCGCTTCGAAGGCCTCGCGATCGCGGAAGAAGTTGGTCACGCCGATCAGCATGTCGCCGAGCAGGGCCTTGGTTTCTTCGGGATTGTTTTGCAGGTAATGGAAATAGGACGCCAGATCCGGTTGAGACGTGACCTGCATCCGCCGTTCGATCCGGCGCAACACGGTGGCGCGTTTGTAGTGTTTGAAATCATGGCCGGTGCCGGTACGCAGCTGGACCAGAATGTCGTGCAGCATTTGCTCCGCGACCAGCGCTTCGCGTTCGGAGATGGCGACAATGGTCTGCGGTTCGGGGTCGTTGGCAATGGGCAAGCTGATTTCCTGAGAGTTACGCCACAGCTCCAGCAGTTTTTGCGGCATTTCAACGACCGGCAGAACCAGGTCAACCATGCGGGTATCGATGGCGGCGCGGGGCATGCCGTCGAACTCGGCATCTTCCGGTGCCTGCGCCAGTGTGACGCCGCCCTGTTCCTTGATGCGCGAAAGACCGACGGCACCGTCAGAGCCGGTGCCCGACAGCACCAGGCAGAACGCTCGTTCCCGATGGACATCGGCCAGGTCGCGGAAGAACAGATCGATCGAGGCGTGCCGGGATTCCCGGGTATCGCTGGTGCTGACCTCAAGAAAACCATCGTTCATCGACAGGCGTTGTGCCGGTGAAATGACGTACACATGGTTTTTCTCGATGGACACCCTTTCAGTGACTTGCAGAACCGGCATCGCGGTCGATTCCTGGACGATCCTGTCGGCAATGCTCTGGTGATCGGGGGAGAGGTGAAGAATGATCACGAACGCCATGCCGTTGTCCTGCGGCATGTTTTCGAAGAACAGCTTGATGGCTTGCAGCCCACCTGCCGACGCGCCAATTCCCACCACCGGAAAATCCAGGGTACTGGGGATCAGGGTCTTTCGCTCATTGGAGTTCACTGAGCGATTGGGGGTGGTGGTCATAACTTATGCCTGTGCCGACGACGGGAGCGTCTGGGTCTGAAAGAGGGGGAGCAGACGCGTTGCAATAAATCAGGATAATCCCGTTTTTCAATAACGCCTTCAAATATTTAGCCCGCATTCGCGGCCCTTTTAAATTTGGACTCCAGCGGCGCAAATGCATTCCAATTCTTCAAGTGAATGGCCCTGCTGGCCGATAACCCGGACAGTCATGATCTTCTTCTTAAAATTGCCTGGAAATCTTCGATGCTGTCGTATCACCAAAAGCGTTTTTTGATCGTCGATGATTTCTCGGATTTCCGCAGTTCCGTCAGGTCCATGCTGCGTGAGCTGGGCGTCAAGGACGTGGACACCGCCGACACCGGCGAGCAGGCGCTGCGCATGTGTTCGCAGAAGTCCTACGATTTCATCCTCCAGGATTTCCACCTCGGCGATGGCAAGAAGAACGGTCAGCAGGTTCTCGAAGACCTGATGGTCGAGAAGCTGATCAGCCACGAATCCGTGTTTGTCATGGTCACCGCCGAGACCAGCCAGGCGATGGTGCTCAGCGCCCTGGAACACGAGCCCGATGCTTACCTGACCAAACCCTTCAACCGTTCCGGCCTGGCCCAGCGCCTGGAGCGTCTGGAGCAGCGCAAGACCTTGCTCAAGCCGATCCTGCAGGCGCTCGATCGCGGTAAACCGGTTGAAGTGCTCAATGCCTGCATCGCCTTGTGCAAGCAGGACATCCGCTACTCGCCGCTGTGTTTGCGCTACCGCGCCGATGCCTTGCGCGACTTGAATCAGAACGAAGCGCTGGAGCGACTCTACGACAGCATCATTGCCGACCGGCCTTTGCCGTGGGCGTTTGCCGGGCTGGGCCAGTTGCTGTTCAAGCGGGGTCAGGTCAGCCAGGCCAAGGGCGTCTACGAAAAAGCGTTGAAAGTGTTCCCGATGATGCCTGCGCTCTATGACGGCATGGCCGATGTGCTGGTCGCCGAGGGCGACACCAAGGCTGCGCAACAGGTGTTGGAGGAGGCGATTCGTTTGTCGCCACTGGCCGTACGCCGGCAAGCGCTGCTGGGTAAGCTGGCGATGACCAACGAAGATTTCGATACCGCGTCCAAAGCTTACCGTCAGGCCGTCAGCCAAGGTGCCCAGTCACGTTTCAAGGACGCCGAAAGCAACCTCGGCCTCGCCCATGCGTTGATCAGCAAGGGCAGCGAAAAGGGCCTGGACACCCGGACCCGGCTGGAAATCAACACCACGCTGAGTGCCGTGGCCAAGGAAAACCCTTCCGACCCGGGCCTGCAGATTCGTGCGCGGCTGATGAAGGCCACCAGCCTGTTGCTCAACGACGCCGAAACCGCAGAAAAGCTCACTGAGCAAGCGATGTTGCGCCTCGATGGTATGGAGCAATTCATGAGTGCCGAAGCCGCGCTGCTGGTGGCCAAGCAGCTGCAAATGCTTGGGCAGGCTGACGCCGGTAAGTCGATGCTGAAAAACTGCGCAGAAATCTACGGTGACGATCCGACGGTGATGCAGGGTATCGCCAAGCTGACCGACGACCCGAGCATCCTCAACTCCGGCAACGATGCGGCGGAACTCAACCGTCAAGGCGTGCGGGTGTACAAGACCGGCAACCTGGTGGAGGCGCGGGCGGTGTTCCGCAAAGCCCTGGCGTTGCAACCGAAGAACATCAGTATTGCGTTGAACATGGCGCAATCGCTGCTGCATGGCACCGACACCAGCGCGCCATCGGCGGAGCTTGAAGAATGTCGCGCCTGCCTGAAAACGGTCGGCCTGATGCCCGACACCGATGCGCGATATGCGCGTTATCAGAAACTGAAAATCAAGGCGTTCAGCGGATGAACCAAGACAACCCGGCACTGGATTTCTCCACGGTGATTGCTTCCACCGTGCACGACATGAAGAACTCTCTGGCGATGCTGATGCAGGCACACAGCCAATGGCTGGCGCGCTTGCCCGACCCGGAGCGGCACACCCCGGAGCAGGGTGTGATCGAGTTCGAGTTCGCCCACCTCAACGGCATGCTGGTGCAGTTGTTGGGGCTGTACAAACTCGGCGTCAACCAGATGCCGTTGCAGCCGGCTTACCACGAACTGGATGACTTCATCGAAGCGCAACTGGCCTGCCATCAGGACGTGTTCGCCAGTCGCGGCATCATGGCGACCTATGAAGTGGACCCGCTGAGCCCGTTGGGTTTTTTCGACCGTGAGCTGATTGCGTCGGTGCTGGCCAACAGCATCAACAACGCCATCCGTTACGCCCGTCACGCATTGTTGATCACGGTGAGCGACGAGGCCGGGCAACTGGTGTTGACCATCAACGACGATGGTGAGGGGTATCCGGCCGAGATGATCGAGCGCCAGGCCGATTACGTGCAGGGCATCAACCACAGCAGCGGCAGCACCGGCCTGGGCCTGTATTTCGCCGGACGGATTGCCGCGTTGCATCAGCGCAACGGCATCGGTGGGCGCACAGAAATCAGCAACGGCGGCCCGTTGGGCGGTGGAGTGTTCAGCCTCTATCTCCCCTGAAAACACCGCATCCCCCTGTAGGAGCGAGCGTGATCCGTGAGGGTGTATTTGTACGTCGCTGCTTGATATTCCGAACACGCGGAGCCTATTTTGTACGGTCGCCGTTCGCGGCTTGCACAACTACAAAGGATTGCGTCATGACAACCGGTGGCCAGCGCTCACTCGCGCAGCGATTGACGGGCATTGATGAGATTGAATGTGTTACGCCGGATTTGAACGGCGTGCCTCGTGGCAAGGTCATGACGGCCGAAGGCTTTCACGAGGGGCGGCGTTTGCAGATGGCGCGGGGTGTGCTGCTGCAATGCATCATGGGCGGATATCCGCCAGCGCGTTTTTACGGCAGCGATGACGGCGACTTGGCGTTGGTGCCCGACCCTGCGCAAATCCACCGCTTGCCCTGGAGCAAACAGCCGCGTGCCTTGGCCATTTGCGATGCGGACGAACTGACCGGCGAAAGCTCCCCTCTGTCGACTCGCGGTCAACTCAAAGCAGTTATCGCGCGTTACGCCGCCCTTGGGCTGGCGCCAGTGGTGGCCACTGAGCTTGAGTTTTTCGTCTTCGCACCCAACACCGACCCGACGCAACCGTTCCAGCCGCCGGTAGGCCTGGACGGGCGGCGCGAGGACGGTCATTCGGCGTTCAGTGTCAGTTCCAATAACGGCTTGCGGCCGTTTTTCAGTGAAGTCTATGAGTGCATGGCGGCCCTCGGTTTGCCGCGCGATACGTTCATGCACGAGATGGGCGTCAGTCAGTTCGAGATCAACCTGTTGCACGGCGATCCCTTGTTGCTGGCCGACCAGACATTGCTGTTCAAGCATCTGCTTAAAGAAGTGGCACTCAAGCATGGGCTGACGGTGGTCTGCATGGCCAAGCCACTGGCGCACACGCCGGGCAGTTCGATGCATATTCACCAGAGCGTCGTCGAGATCGCCACCGGGCGTAACGTCTTCAGCGACGAGGCTGGCGAGCCGACGGCGACCTTCCGTCACTTCATCGGTGGCCAGCAGGCCGGCATGGCGGATTTCACGGCATTATTTGCACCGAACGTGAACTCCTATCAGCGCTTGTGCCATCCGTTCGCATCACCGAATAATGCCTGCTGGTCCCACGACAATCGGGCGGCCGGTTTGCGCATCCCGGCCAGCTCGCCGGTGGCGCGTCGGGTGGAAAATCGTCTGCCGGGGGCTGATGCCAACCCGTATCTGGCGATTGCAGCGAGCCTGGCGGCAGGGTTGTATGGCATTGAAAACAGGTTGGAGCCGAGTGAAGCGATCCAGGGCGAATTCGAGGTGCCGGATAATCTTTCGTTGCCGTGTACCTTGCATGCCGCGCTCGAGCGTCTGAAACGTAGCCAATTGGCGAAGGAACTGTTCGGCAAGGAGTTCATCGAAGGCTACGTCGCTTCGAAGACCATGGAGTTGACCAGCTTCTTTGATGAAATTACGCCCTGGGAGCGCCGTGTTTTAGCCGCCCAGGCCTGACGAACCTTCGTCTTCGGGCTATCTTTCGGATAGCCCGTTTCTTACCGCAAGGAGCCGCTCGGAACGCCGATGCGCCAAATCTGGAAACCCTTTCGAGCGCTGTATTTCGCCTCGCTGATGATGTTGATCGGCTCCGGCTTGCTGAGTACTTACCTGGGCTTGCGCCTGGCGGCCGACCATGTCGACAGCCTGTGGGTCGGTGCGTTGATGGCGGCCAACTATTTCGGCCTCGTGCTGGGGGGCAAGATCGGTCACCGGTTGATTGCCCGGGTCGGGCATATCCGGGCTTATTCGGCCTGCGCCGGGATTGTCGGCGCGGCGGTGCTGGGCCATGGTCTGGTGGACTGGCTGCCGGCGTGGATATTCCTGCGGGTCATCGTCGGTCTCGGCATGATGTGCCAGTACATGGTCATCGAAAGCTGGCTCAATGAGCAGGCCGAAGCCTCGCAGCGCGGCACGGTGTTCAGCGGTTACATGATCGCTTCTTATCTTGGCCTGGTGCTGGGGCAGCTGATTCTGGTCATGCACCCGGGCCTCGGTCTGGAGCTGCTGATGCTGGTCGCCCTGTGCTTTGCCCTGTGCCTGGTGCCGGTGGCCCTGACACGGCGGATTCACCCGGCGCCGCTGCATCCGGCGCCGATGGAGCCGCGCTTCTTTATCAAGCGCGTGCCGCAGTCGTTGAGTACGGTGCTGGGGGCGGGGCTGATCATCGGCTCGTTCTACGGTCTGGCGCCGCTGTATGCCTCGCAGCAAGGGTTGTCCACGGAGCAGGTCGGTCTGTTCATGGGTAGCTGCATTTTTGCCGGCCTGTTGGTGCAGTGGCCGTTGGGCTGGTTGTCCGACCGTTATGACCGGGCACTGTTGATTCGCTGTTTTGCACTGGTACTGGCCCTCGCCGCGTTGCCGCTGGCGATCATGAAGCAGGTGCCGCTGGAGGTGTTGTTCATCACCGGTTTTATCTGCTCGCTGGTGAAATTTTGCCTGTACCCGCTGGCGGTCGCGTTTTCCAATGACCACGTCGAGGCTGATCGGCGGGTGTCACTGACGGCGATGTTGCTGGTGACCTACGGTGTCGGCGCGAGTATCGGGCCATTGGTCGCCGGGGTACTGATGAAGATGTTCGGCAGTCAGATGCTCTACGCCTTCTTCAGTTTCTTTGCGTTGGTGCTGGTGTGGCGGATCCGTCCGAAAGCGGTGACCAACCTGCATCAGGTGGACGACGCGCCGCTGCATCACGTCGCCATGCCGGACAGCATGTCGAGTTCGCCGCTGGTGGCTTGCCTTGATCCACGGGTTGATGAGCAAGTGGTGCAGGACCAGATGCAGAGCCCGGCCAATCCTGATCCGGCTCCTGAGTCGGAGGCCGAGACACCCACCACTCCACCTCCGGAGGACCCTGACGCGGGCCGCGAGCAAAGCTTCACCGAGGCCAGGCCTTAAATCGGGGCATAAAAAAACGGGCAGTCACCGCGAGGGACTGCCCGTTTTTTATGGGTGCTTGAATTACAGGTCGTCTTTGTCGAAACGTCGTGCTTCGCGCTGAAGCTGGTAGACGAAACGCTCGACCTGACGCTGCACCAGGCCGCTCATGTTATGAAAGCGGATGCCGGCGAAGGTGGTGGAGATTCTTTCTTCGAAGTGCAGGTAACGCAGTTCGACCGGTGCCGTCATTTTGCCAAAGGGCAGGGCGGCGGCGAAGCGGTCGTAGACCTGGCCCAATTGCAGGCTGCCGGTGATGTCGCCTTCAAAGCGCAACTTGCAGCCGGTGGCGGAGATGTCCAACAGCTTGCCGCTGATCGGCGCCTTGAGTTTTTCACCGTCCAGATCGACGTTGACCAGTTGGGCCAGCTTCAAGGCTGCGCGGAAGGCATTGCGGCGCTGGTGATAAACCACTTCATTCGGCAGCGGGCCACGATAGCAGCGGCTGTCACCGGACTCGTCGATGGTCAGTTGACCGTTGCTTTCCCAGGCAATGCGCACGCCTTCGTGAAAGCCTTCGACCTTGAACGGTTCGCCGGCCAGCATGAAGCGCTCACCGTCACGCGGGATCATTTCGTCGAGCGCGATGGTGCCGCGCTCGCGGTCCACGTCCACCAGATAGCTCTGGAAGCGCTGGGTGCGCTCATGGAACGTGATGATCAGCGGGTCATGGCTTTCTTGCAGTTGGCGCAGGTTGCCGGAGATTTCCAACGGTGTGGTAAGCACCTTGGGTGGCTGCGGGGCATCTTCCGCGGTTAAGGCATTGGACACGGTTCATCAATCTCCAGACAAAATATGACTACGGCTGGCCAGTATATTGCCAGCATGTTGCGAGTCTTGATAGGGCGCGGTCATTTGCGGGCTCAAGCCTGACTGAGCGGGCGCGGCTTCGCAAGCTTGGCGGTTGATCCGCGGGCGTCATAAAGCGCTGGCGGTTCACCGCCGGTCAGGATTTTCAGCTGATTGGCCGTGGCGGCCTGCTGGACCAGGATGGACTGGCCATTATTGGCGTTCGCCGCCTGGCATTGAGCCAATAGATCGGTCAGCACATCGCTCTGGGCCAGCAACTGCTCGCCAATGCTCGAATGGCTGGCGAGTTGCTCCAGGCCGTTGCGATTGGTCGGCAGGTTGAGGCTGGCGAGGATTTCGCTGCGCTTGCGGCCATGCTGTTCAAGCAGAATGATCAATGCCTGTTTCTGCGCCAGAATCTCTTCGAGCAGTGGCATGTCCCGACCGTGCAAGGCGAGGGACTCGGTTTGCAGTAACTCAAGCAAGTGTTGCGCTGGAGCAAAGTCGTCGGTGATCAGTTGCAGTAAATTAGTGTCTTGCATGGCTGGCCTTGGGTTTTAAGCGTCCAAAAGCCTGGCGCGGGCCGTAGCCTAGCGCTGGGCTTCGAAGTTGAGCAGTTTGCTGGCTACACGGCTGCTGTCGACTTTATAGCTGCCATCGGCAATCGCTGCTTTCAACTCGGCCACACGGGCGTTGTCGACGGCAGGCTGATCGCGCAGCTTGTCAGTGACCTGTTGCAACTGTTGAGCCTCATTGCTGAGGTGTACCGATTCCCCGCTTTTGATGGCAGTGGCCTGTTCGGCCGGGGTATTCAGCGGCGCGGATTTGCCGGCATCGGCAGTTTCCTTGGCAACGCTGGTACGTGTACTGCCCGTAAGTGGCGAGGAGCTGTTCAAACGGCTGAAATCGATGACCATGGTAAAAAACCTCTGAGTATTTGGACGCTTGCCATGTTTTCGGCTCTCCCTGTGAAAACTTTAGACCCATTTATCAAATGGGCCCGCATGCGCCAGCACTTCTCCTGCATGCGGCACAGTTTAGGGAACAGCCTCGGGCAACGCCACATCTTCACGAACAGAGAATCCTACATGGACACTTCCACCTGACCTGGCGCGGTAACCTGCGCCTTGATGACCCGTTTGGAATTGAGGTTTTTCACCCGTATCTGCTCGGCCATGCCGCCGTTGGACAGGGCCTCGCCGGGCATTCGCACGCTGAGCGTACCACTGCGGGCGGTAATCACCACCTGATCGCCTTTGCTAATGACTTCCGCCTGTTCGAGATGGACCAGGGTAATCACCTGGTCGGTGACCATTGGTCGGGTAAGTCGCTGGCCGATCGCCTGGTCTACGGATGTGAAGTAGCCCTGGCCGATCAGGCTGATGTCACGCTCGCGTAGCGTCACGTCGTCGGGCTCGACAATCCCTGCGCGACGCAGGGGTCGGGTGACGGTTACAACGTCGCGAAACAAGCGGACTTGAGCGGGTACGAAGACTGTCCAGGGCGATGCCCCCTCGCAGCGAACCTTGACCGTGACCCGGCCCAGCGGCTTGGCCGGACTCTCGAGGCTGGCTGTCAATTCCTTGTCGCACATGGGCATGCGCAGTCGCTGGTCGAGCTGGTTGACCTGGATTTCGTAGCGACCTTCCGTTTGACTGGTAGCCAGATAGTCTTCTACGGTGAATTCAAGAAAGCCCTGGGTGACGCCGATAAGCATGTCAGGCAAGGTAACTGCGTCAGCAAAGGCAGGGCTGCCAGCGTTGAACAGGCAAACGGCCGACACTGCACAGAGCAATCTGCGGATAGGTGATGTCAGGCGTCGGAAAAATGTCGGTTCTGTGTTCATAAAAGTTAAAAAGCAAGCGCCGTGCCGTTTAGTGATGAATGTGCGTCGCAACACACTTAGCGTTGGTGTAGGAGTCTGGGCATGGCTGGTGTAATGGATTCGGTAAACCAGCGCACGCAACTGGTAGGGCAGAATCGCCTGGAGCTGTTGTTGTTCCGTCTCGACGGCCAGCAGCTGTACGGGATCAACGTGTTCAAGGTTCGCGAGGTGCTGCAATGCCCCAAGCTGACCCTGATGCCCAAGTCCAGTCCTGTCGTGTGCGGTGTGGCAAATATCCGGGGGGCGACCATTCCGATCCTTGATCTGGCAATGGCGACCGGTTCCGGAGCGCTTAAAGATCAAAGCAATCCTTTCGTGATCATCACGGAGTACAACACCAAGACCCAGGGTTTCCTGGTGCGCTCGGTGGAACGCATCGTCAACATGAACTGGGAGGAGATTCATCCGCCTCCCAAGGGCACCGGACGCGATCATTACCTGACGGCTGTGACTCGGGTCGACAATCAGTTAGTCGAAATCATCGACGTCGAGAAGATCCTGGCGGAAGTGGCGCCGACACCGGAAGCGATTTCCGTCGGCGTGGTCGATGTCGAGACCCAGCACAAGGCGTTGTCGCTGCGGGTGCTGACGGTCGATGACTCGTCGGTGGCGCGCAAGCAGGTCACGCGCTGCCTGCAAACGGTCGGTGTCGAAGTGGTGGCGTTGAACGACGGACGGCAAGCGCTGGATTACCTGCGCAAACTGGCCGACGAGGGTAAGAAGCCGGAAGAAGAGTTCCTGATGATGATCTCCGACATCGAGATGCCGGAGATGGACGGGTACACCCTGACGGCCGAGATCCGCAACGACCCTCGCATGCAAAAGCTTCATATCATCCTGCATACTTCGTTGTCGGGTGTGTTCAATCAGGCGATGGTCAAGAAAGTCGGTGCCGATGACTTCCTGGCCAAATTCCGTCCTGATGACCTGGCATCCCGGGTAGTTGACCGGATCAAAGCAGCAGACATCAGCTAGGGGCCTTTTGCCCCTGGTGATTAACACGATTTAAGAGGCGGCATCTTTGTCTACGGGTAATTTGGATTTCGAACAGTTCCGGGTCTTCCTGGAAAAAGCCTGTGGCATTTTGCTCGGTGAAAACAAGCAGTACCTGGTCTCGAGCCGTCTCAACAAACTGATGGAACAGCAAGGCATCAAGTCCCTGGGTGAGCTGGTTCAGCGCATCCAGACCCAGCCGCGCAGCGGTTTGCGCGAGTTGGTGGTCGATGCCATGACGACCAACGAAACCCTGTGGTTTCGTGACACCTATCCGTTTGAAGTCTTGAAGAACAAGGTACTGCCCGAAGCGATCAAGGCGGCTCCGGGGCAACGCTTGAGAATCTGGTCGGCGGCCTGTTCGTCGGGTCAGGAACCGTATTCGCTGTCGATGTCCATCGACGAGTTCGAGCGGGTCAACATGGGCCAGTTGAAGATGGGTGTGCAGATCGTTGCCACTGACCTGTCCGGCTCCATGCTGACCAACTGCAAGACTGGCGAGTACGACAGCCTGGCCATCGGCCGTGGGTTGTCGCCCGAGCGTCTTCAGCGTTATTTCGACCCGAAAGGGCCGGGGCGCTGGGCCATCAAGGCGCCGATCAAGAGTCGGGTGGAGTTCCGCTCGTTCAACCTGCTGGACAGCTACGCGAGCCTCGGCAAGTTCGACATCGTGTTCTGCCGCAACGTGCTGATCTACTTCTCCGCCGAGGTGAAGAAAGACATCCTGTTGCGCATCCACAGCACGTTGAAGCCTGGCGGTTATCTGTTCCTTGGCGCGTCCGAAGCGCTGAACGGTTTGCCGGATCATTACCAGATGGTTCAGTGCAGCCCGGGGATCATTTACCAGGCTAAGTGATGGGTTGGCGGTAGTTTGAAAGACGGGAGTCCTTGGGGACTCCCGTTTTTTTTGTCTGCTATGTGGTGTGTATATCCGTTTCTGGGGTTATGGCGGCTATTGGTTTCGCCCTTACGGCGAGTCACTTGGAAGAGCCCCAAGTAACCAAGGGCTCTTGCCCCTTTCGTTCGGTGCCTCGCTAAGGCTCGGCATACCCTCGCTCCGGTCCTGCTCCGTGGGCCCGCCGCCATCGGCCATCCATGGCCGGGGGCGGCTAACCCGGCATCCATGCCGGGTTGCCCACTGCGCAGAACCTGCGCTCGGCCTCTCGAGGGGGCGCTCAGATCAAAAGCTGAAGGCGAGCTAACGCTCGGCCTGATGAGTGGTGG